>JBBRUN010000284.1:0-7425 GCA_038247765.1 Gemmatales bacterium
GAGCCCCCGCGCGAATCCCGGCATCGATGCGACGGGCGCGAACGCGGCGCCGTCGAGATAACCGAGTTCCCCTTCGCCCGAGTTCAACAGCCAGAGTTTGCCACCGCGATGCCGGGGCGAATGCGGGAATGTCAACCCGCCGCAGGCGATCCGACTTTGTTCGACATCGAAGACGACGCCCTACCCACGGCACCGTCGCGCCAACCGTCCACTGCCGATGAAACCCCGACCATCGTTGCATGTGTCAGCGCACCCATTTGCTGCGGAGGGAGCCGCGCGAGATGATCGCGACCAATGCGCCCGACTCGGCGAGGGCATCCCGGATTTGCCGGTCGAAGGGAATACCGGCGGACAGGTTCGCATCCGACCAGACGCTCAACCCCGCCCGTTCCAGCGCGCCGCCCAGCCGGATGGCCCGCTCGCGATCGACCGAGGAATACGACAGGAACACGTCGTGGGGCATGGCGCGGCCGGACGCTGGCGAGGTCTTCCCGTTTCTGAGTCCGGGCCGGAAGTTGCCGATCCCGCATTACAACAATTTGAACAACACCCAGTTGCCCGACGATCCCGGTTCGGCCGCGACGGTGATCGCCGGGAAAATCGTGGAGGCCTTGGCGAAGGCCTGATCGCCTACTTCTCCAGCACCGGCGGCGGGGGTATCACGGCTTCCAAGCCGGCGATGAGGTCGGCCCACTTCCACGCCACCGAGACCTTGATCCGGAAGCCGTGCTGCGTATCGAGTTCGACCTTCGCGTCGTCCGAGGCGCTACGGATCGCATCGGCCAGCGGCTTCAGCTTGTCGTTGCGGGCATCGAAGAGTTTCGGCAACGCCACGCCGAGGAACTCTTTCATTTGCTTGTTGTCCCGGCCGATCAGCACCACGTCGAGTTGGAAATCGCGGTCGAGCTTACCGGATACGGTCATCAGGTCGACGCCGTAGGTGGCGAGGGTTTCGACGCGGGCGCCGGCTTTGGCCGGGAGTTGGAACCCGCCTGCGGCCGCCAAGTACAGCAGCGGTGTGCCTTTGGCGGCGGCGCTCACGGGCGCGAGCAACAGCGGATCGATCGCGGTGAGTTCATCCGACGTTTTCAGCCGGAAGGTCAGCGAATCGAGGGCGCCGCGCTCGCCGATGGCATAGGCTTGCCCCTTCAAGATAGCACCCCGCGTCGCGGAGAGTTCGCGGCCGAGTGGGCCGGGCTCAAAGAACTTGACTGTCTGGGTGCCGCGGTTGTCGGCGGGTTCGACCTTCAACCGCTTGGCTTTATCGAGCGCACCGATCCATTCTGGGCTGAGCCAGGCCCCTTCTCCCGCTGCGATTCCATCGGTCGGGTCGGCTTGGAAGGCGACGGTCGCCCGTTCGAATTTCCTCGGGTCGAAGTGGAACCGCAGGGTTAAGTATTCGACGATCCGGGCGATCCGGGATCCGGGTCGCCACTCGGCGGCGATTTTGTCCCAGAACGGCTTGGCGTGGATCAACAACACCGCCTCGGTGTTGTCCGGCAATAGTAAGTCGGTCGGGCGGTAATAATTCTTCGGCGGCGGTTCGGCGACCGTCGGCGCCGTCTTCTTCGGCTCGGTCGGGGGCGTAGTGGTGGGGGAGGTTTTGTTCCCCCCGAGTTGGATGAGCGCGAAGATTCCCAAGCCCAACAGCAGCAGGGCAAACACTACGACGACCACGACCGTGAGTACGGGGAAGCTTTTGACCGGCTTGCGGGGCTTACCTTTACGAGGAATGCGGCCGGAGTGCTCGGTGCGGGAGACTTTTTTCGTGTCGCCCCGGTTCGGCAAACTCTCGGACGAGTCCGGCTCGGTGCGCGGCTTCGGGATGATCGCTTTCGGAACCACCGTCACTTTGCGGACCGGCTGGCCTTGCGCCGGGAGCGGGCTTTTCGGAGTCTGCGTCGAAACCGTCACCATCGGGGTGGACCGCGCCACCGGCGGCCCTAGCACCGACTCGAGCGCCTTCGGCGGCGATAAATCGATCGGCACATATGCGGCCGCTTTCGACTTCGGCCCGGCCGATGGCGGGCTGAAGTCCATCGCGGCCGCATCCGGCGTGAAGTACGCCAACAGCGCCGCCACTTCCGCGGCCGTCTGGTAGCGCTCGTCCGGCTTCTTTTTCAGCAGCTTCGAGACGATGTCCCCGACCATGTGCGGGATGTCGCTGCGGCCCTGCCGGACGTCCGGCACCGGGTCGAGTTGATGGCGGATCAATTTGTCGATGGGCGTCCCTTCCGGGAAGGGCACGACGCCGCGCAGGAGGTAGTAGAGGGTGCAGCCGAGCGAATAGAGGTCGGCGCGGGCATCCACGGAACTCGAATTCTTGGCCTGTTCCGGCGACATGTAATCGGGCGTGCCGACGACGGTGCCGTCGCGGGTGAGTTCGGTGTGGCCGGGGGAATCGTCGTCGGCCATGCTACGGACGAGGCCCATATCGAGGATTTTGAGTTGCGCCCGACCGCCGGTGCCGGGGATGGCCCGCTCTCCGTAGACGAGCAAGTTCGAAGGCTTGATGTCGCGGTGGACGAAATAGTTATCGTGGGCGTGTTGCAGGCCGAGGGCTGTCATCCGCATGTATTCGCACGCTTCGGCCACGCTCAGGGCGCCGTTGTCTTTGACCAATCGCGAGAGGTCGGAGCCGTCGACGTATTCCATGGCGAGGTAGAAGCGCCCACCGGCTTCCCCGGCGTCGAAGAGCTTGACGATGTTTGGGTGATCGAGTTTCCCGGCGGCTTCGGCTTCGCGCTCGTAGCGCTTCAGAACCGTCTTGTTCGACATCAACTGCGGGCGGACGACTTTGAGCGCGACCATGCGCGACATCCGCGTATCGACGGCGCGGTAGACTTTGCCCATGCCCCCTTCGCCGATCTTTTCGAGGATCAGGTACTGGCCGAAGAGCAGTTCCGAGAATCGCCCGAGTTGGACTTTGCGGTACTGGTAGCGCGTGAGGACGCCGAGGGATTGGAGGGCATCGGCCAGCGCAGCGTACTCCGAACCGACCTTCGCGAAGGCCTGTTCGACGGAATGGAGTTGATCCTGTGTACAGCGGCCCCCATCGCGCAGGGCCACCAACAGAGTATCCGCGGTGAGTGTTTCCATACTCGGAGGCTGCCGCCCAGACGGAACACGATGGAGAGAATTCGTCGCGTACCCGGAATATGGTAGATTATACTTCCGAAACCCCCATCCGGTTTGGAAAAAGCCGAGCGAGTCCCGACCGATGAACCCCGCCCCAACCCCGACGACCCCCCCCGTACCCCAAATGACCTTCCCCGGCGGCGAAGACGCCCCTGGCTATCGCTGGGCCTTCCGGGCCTACACCGTGATGTTCCTGCTGACCCTCTGCGCCGGCTTGGCCAACTTTGTTTTCCCGAAACTGGCGCGAATTTTCGGCTGAGAATCAATTTACACCAAACTCAGGCCCATCCGCCGGGGCAACCGGGTTGGCGCCACACCGTCGCCACCAATCACTTCCCCCGTCCGCGCGGCACCGTAGAGCGTGAAGCCGCTCGCCTCGGCGATGTCCACCGTCAGGATTTCGCCGACGAGCCGATCCGGCCCGTCGAAGACCGCGATGTGATCCGTCATCGTCCGGCCGATGAGTTGGCGGATTCCGCCCGGCGCCGACTTCGCCCCCTGCCGACTCGGGCCTTCCACGAGCACCTCGACCGCTTGGCCGATCATCGCCCGCGAATCTTCGAGGCTGCGCTCGTTTTGGAGCATCAGCAGGTCGTGGTTGCGCTGCTTCTTCACGGCGTCGGGCACGTCGTCCGCGTAGCGCTCGGCCGCTTTGGTGCCGGGGCGCTCGCTGTACTTGAAGATGAACGAGTTCTTGAACTTGGCCCGATCGACGATGTCCATGCTCTTCTGGAAGCTGGCGTCGGACTCGCCGCAAAAGCCGACAATGAAATCGCTCGATAGCGCGACGCCGGGGATGCGCTCCCGGCTGCGGTGCAACATCTCCCAGTACTCTTCGACGGTGTAAAGTCGCTTCATCCGGCTCAGCACGGCGTTGCAGCCGCTTTGCAAGGGTACGTGCAGATACTTCACCACCTTCGGCAAGTCGCGCACGGCGTCGAGCAGGTCGTTCGTCATGTCTTTGGGGAAGTTCGTCACGAACTTGATCCGCTTCAATCCGGCGACATCGTGGATGCGCAGGATGAGCTCGCTGAAGCGCGTCTTGCGGCCGTCGCCGTGGTCGTAAACGTAGCTGTTGACCGTCTGGCCGATGAGCGTGACTTCCTTGCAACCTTGATCGACGAGGATCTTTACCTCGTTCAAAATCGAATCGGGGTGGCGCGATTGCTCCGGGCCGCGCGTGCTCGGCACCACGCAGTACGTGCAGAACTTATCGCAGCCGATCTGAATGCGGACATACGCTTGAAAAGGTGTCGTGCGCATTTCAGGATCGCGCGTCGGGTCGTAGCTTTCGAAGCTCATTTCAACTTGCTGGCGATCGCCGTCTTTTCGCCCGAGGCTCACGGCGAGTTGCGGCGCCCGCGTCGCGCGGATGATCGACACGAGTTCCGGGATCTTCGCCAACTGCCCGGTGCCGACGACGAGATCGACGTACGGCGCGCGGTCGCGGATCGCGTCCCCGTCTTTCTGGGCCATGCACCCGATCACCCCGATCACCTTGTCCGGATTCGCGAGCTTGAACGGCGCCACCCGGCCGAGCGCCGAGAAGGTTTTGTCCTCGGCGTGTTCGCGCACCGAGCAAGTGTTGAACAGCATGAGGTCGGCGGAACTGGAATCGTCCGTCAGCGTGTAGCCGTCGCGTTTGAGGGCGCCGATCACTAACTCGCTGTCGAGCACATTCATCTGGCAGCCGACGGTCTCGATGTAGACGGTCTTGGAGGCCGGGGCAGCCGTGGGAGTCGCGGTCATAGTCGGGGTTCCGTTGTACGACGGGGCCGAGGGAAGCTGATGTGATAGCCGGACCACCGGCTCTGTCTACTTCTACTTCTGCCAAAGCTTGCGGTCGAGGGTGCGGTAGCCGATGGCCTCGGCAATGTGGCCGGCGCTGACCGCGACGCTGGCTTCGAGGTCGGCGATGGTCCGGGCCACCCGCAAGATACGGTCGTGGGCCCGGGCGCTCAGGCCGAGGTCGTCCATGGCGGCGCTCAAGAGCGCGCGGCCGTCGGCGTCCGGTTCGCTGAACTTCCGCAATTGCTTCACGCTCATCCGGGCATTCGTGACGGTGCCGCCGAATCGCTCGGCTTGCACGGCGCGGGCCGAATCGACCTGCGCCCGCATAGTGGCGCTGCTGGTGCCATCGGTCGTTTTGGCGAGTTCGTGATACGGCACCGACGGAACTTCGATGTGCATATCGATACGATCCAACAGCGGTCCGCTGATCTTGGAGAGGTACTTCTCGATGCCCATCGGCGAACACGAACACGGGCGTTTGGCATCGCCGAGGTAGCCGCACGGGCACGGGTTCATCGAGGCGCACAGCATGAAGTCGGCGGGGAACGTGGCTTGCCGCGCGGCCCGGCTGATCGTCACGCGGCCCTCTTCGAGCGGTTGGCGGAGGCACTCCAGACTGCGTCGGTTGAACTCGGGCAATTCGTCCAAAAAGAGAACGCCGAAGTGGGCGAGGCTGATTTCCCCCGGTGTCGGGATGCTGCCACCGCCGACCATGCCGGCGTCGGAAATCGTGTGGTGCGGGCTGCGGAACGGGCGCGTCGTCATCAGTGCATCGCCCGGCGACAACCGGCCCACGGCGGAGTAAATTCGCGTCGTTTCCAAACTCTCGTTCGGCGACAGCGGCGGCAAGATCGTCGGCAAGCGCCGGGCAAGCATCGTCTTCCCGGAGCCGGGCGAACCGAGCATGAGCACGTTGTGCCCACCGGCCGCGGCGACGACGAGGGCACGCTTGGCGAACTCCTGACCGCGCACGTCGGCGAAATCGACGTCGTAACGATTCATCCGGGCGACGATGTCGTCGAGCGGTGGGGACACGGGATCGACTTCGAGCGCCCCGGAGATGATGCCGACGGCCTCGGCGAGCGACGTGACACCGTACACTTCAACCTCGGAGACGACGGCCGCTTCGCGGGCGTTGATCATCGGCACGATCAGCTTTTTCACGCCGAGATCGCGGGCCGCCATCGCCGTGGAGAGCGCCCCTTTCACGGGGCGCACTTGGCCATCGAGGCTGAGCTCGCCGATGCTGGCGAAGTCCTTCAGTTGCTCCGGGGTGAGTTGCCGGGTGGAAACGAGGATGCCCAGTGCGATGGGCAGATCGAAACCACCTGCATCTTTGCGCAGGTCGGCCGGCGCCAAGTTGATGATCGTCCGCCCGGTCGGCCGGGCGTAACCGAGATTGGCGAGGGCGCGCTCGATGCGGTGGATACTCTCGCGGACGGACATTTCGGGCAGGCCGACGAGGATGATCTTGGCCGTACCGGGATTCGCATCGACCTCGACTTCGACGGGCACGGCGTCGATGCCGAGGAGGGCGAACGTCCGCAGTTTGGCCAGCATGGTGAACTCCGGCGACAAAGGCCATGCGGTGATTTTAGAAAGGATTTAGCGAGGGTCACCAAATGTTCTTCGTAGGGCGGGTGGAGTCTTCGGAACCCGCCGTAGGAAGGAAGTGGCCACCGCTGATTCTCAAAAATCTATCGGCAATTGCGGTTCTCCCCCTCCCCGGTTAAACTACCTTCACTGCCGATGCTCTCCCTCGCCGAGTTCACCATGCGTGTCGCTTCCACCCTGGCCGGTTTATTCGTCGCGTTGCCGGCCTTCGCCGCAGAGAAGCCGATCGAGTTCAACCGCGACGTCCGGCCGATCCTGTCGGAGAATTGCTTCGCCTGCCACGGCCCGGACGCCCGCAAGGTCGAAGCGAAGTTTCGCTTCGACCTCGAGAAGTCGGCGAAGGGCAAGGCGTCGTCCGGTGCGACACCGATTGTGCCGGGAGACACGAAAGCGAGCGAGATGCTCGTCCGACTGAATGCGACCGGCGACGCCCACATGCCCCCGGCCGAGACGGGCAAAAAGCTGACGGCGAAGCAGATCGCCACGTTGACGACGTGGATCGAACAGGGGGCCAAGTGGGAAGATCACTGGTCGCTGACGCCGATCAAGCGGCCCGCGCCTCCGGCAGTTAAGGGGAGCGTCTTCCTCAAGAATCCCATCGACCGGTTCGTCGTCGAGAAGCTCACCGAGAACGGATTGAAGCTGTCGCCGATGGCCGACCGCGTCACGCTCATCCGCCGGGTGACCTTCGACCTCACCGGATTGCCGCCGACGCCCGCCGAAGTCGATGGCTTCGTGAACGACGCCGAACCCGATGCTTACGACAAACTTGTGACGCGCCTGTTGAAGTCCAGTCAGTACGGCGAGCGCATGGCGATGTGGTGGCTCGATGTAGCCCGCTATGCCGACAGCGTCGGCTATCACGGCGACCAAGTGATGACC
>JBBRUN010000285.1:0-7403 GCA_038247765.1 Gemmatales bacterium
CATCGCGTAGGTCCAGACGCCGGCCGCGTCGATGCTGAACTTGCCGTAGCCGCTGCTGCCGGCCGCGAGGGTCTGGACGGCGAAGGCGTTCGAGATGTCTGTGTTCGTACCGACCCACTCCCGAACACCGCCGTCCTCATCCAGCACCGGCACGGCCCTCGCCATCGTCCAGCGGGACTCGCCGTCGTGCCGCCGTAGGCAATAGTCAACCGTATTATTCGCCCGGCCTTCCACGGCTTCTTTCCATGTCGCCATTGCCCGCTCGCGGTCAGCCGCAGCGCGATGGCCACTCGGTTCTTGCCCAGCCGCGTCCGGCTCGACTGCACGTTCCCGCCGGTCTCGTTGAGTTTGTTTCGGAAAAAGTGAAGACCGTTCATTATGTCGTTCGTCGCATCCGTTGGAGGCGGCTCACTTTGTGTCAACAGATAGTTTTCTCGTTACCGCTCATGGACATGGTCATGAACACTGGAGGGTGCGAGAGGGCTATCTGATGAGATTGACGGATGAAGATTCTTGGAAATAGGCACCGGACCGAGGATTCGATTTGCGGCCCGGTGACGGTTATTTGCGGCCGCGTGAAGGATAGCTAAAAAAATGGGCTCTGCTTCCAGAGCCCACCCGCTGGTTTTCACGGCCTGCGCCGAATCATTCGATTCCGGACGCTCCCGATTCGTGTGCGACAGCCTTTTCTGCCGCGATTATGAGTGCCGAGCGGATCAGCGGCTCGGAGACATCGAAGTGCGCCGACATCACCGCGACGGATTGTCCTTCGGCTTCGCGGGCGGCGACTTCTACGTAGTGCGAATCCTGCCAGCGGGCCCGCGCCATTTTCTTCGGCACCGTCGCCAGCTTCGGGTCGATTTTGTAGGCGTGCTTGAGGGCGGCGCGGATCGTCGGGACGGTCACCGAAAATTGCCGGGCGAGTGCCTCGTGAGTTTTGCCGGCCACGCGCTCGCGTGCCACGGCTTCCGCGTTTTCTCGGTACCACGGGAGATCTTCTTGGAGGTAGAGTTCTTCCTGCCAGAAGAATTCGTCGCCGTAGCCTTCGAAGCGAGTGGGATCGAGCAGCCGAGTCTGGTCGTCCTCCGGACGATCTTGGGCGGAGAGATTCGCCACGTAGCGGCGGGATCGGAGCCGGGGCGTGATCCTCACTTGGCCGGGGGTGGTCTCTTGGAGTTCCTCGGGTTCACCCGTGCGGGTGAGGAGAATGGCCTCTTCGCCGAGGACGCCGAGCATGGTACCGCGGAGCAAGACCTTCCCGTCGGCGTAGCAATCGACTCGGTCGATGTGCTTGCTCAGTTCGAGGTTGCCGAGCGTCGGATTCTCCCCCGCCAAGACCTCGTGCAAGCCGCGCAGGGCGTTGATCGCGACCTTCGGATTGATCAGGCGATCCCGGACGGACTCGAGAGCGATCTCGCTCTGCGCTTCGATCCGCAAACGCTCCGCCTCCGCGGTCGCGGACGCGAGGCTCTCTTGGAAAGCTTTGCGGAGAATCGTGGCCAAGTCGGGGTCGCCGAGGCTGATCATCCAGCCCTTCATCAGTTTCTCGAGGGCGGTAAGTTGGGACGCCCTGGCCGCGCTCCGGTCGGGTTTCCTCTCTTCGCGGCTGGCGATGTCGGCTTCGATCAGGCCGACGAGTTCTGGCAACCACCCGGGGGGGCCGCCATCGGACGGCAGCGGGAAAAAGCCGCGCCCGCAGGTGGCCGACGACGGCTGCGCGGAGTTTCTCCTCGCGGATGTACTTGTGGTTGACGCAGGCCCCGCTCCCGCTGCGGGGACAGCTGTGGTGAACGTAGCGGTAGACTTTATCGCCGTTCGGGCCCTTCTCGGTATGGCACGAGGGCACCGTGCGCATCGCGCTTCCGCAATGGGCGCAGCGGACCAAGCCGGCCAACAGGTACTTCAGCGTGAGGCCACGGGCGAGCGGGGCGAGCGCGTTGGCGGGCTCGTCCTTGGCGGGCCGGTTCGCGCGGTGAGCCTCCGAACGGATTTTTCGCTGCCGATCGACTTCCCGTTTGAGATCCGGATCGATGGACGGAGCGCAGAAGGTCTCGTTGACGGCGCTGGGGCCGTGGGGGTTGGGGATCAATACGCGGACGTCGTCGACGATGTCCGTGTTGTTCTTCCCCCACGCGAGGATACCGACGTAGATTTCGTTCCGCTGCATGTAGCGGATCGTCGATGGAGAAATCGGTTTGTAGGAGGCCGGGATGGCGTCGCACGAGTTCCACCATCCGGCCTGACGATCGGGGCCTTCTCCGGTGCGGGCCGCGTGCTCGCTCAGAGCTGCGAGGTGGACGAGTATCTCGGGGATGGGGTCGAGCACCGAGTAGAAGCCGGTCCGCTTATTGGTCGGATCCTCCACCCGTTTCAGCCGAAAGCCGAACGGCGGCGGGCCGCCCGGCCACTTGCCATTGAGGACGGAATCCTTCTTGCCGCGGACGACGTTGTGGGCTTTGATCTGGCTGTCTTCGGTGGTGCGGTTATTCTCCGAAGCGGCCATCGCCTTTCCGAGAGGCCCGGTCGGATCGGCGAAGTCGGAGTTGGCCGTCAGCAGCACGACGCCGTGCTGGGTGTAGAGCTTACGACGGATCTCGGCCATCTCATCGGCGCGGCCGAATCGTTCGGCGGTGTCGACGAGGATGAGGTCCGGCTTGATCACCTCGAGTTCGATGTCCCTCAGCATGGACTGGAAGCCGGGCCGCTTCTTGATCAGGCGGCCGCTGATGCCGTCGTCGCGGTAGCTCATCAGTTCGCGCCAAGGGCGTTTGGCTCTCGCGATCCGCTCCCGGATCTCTCGGAATTGCTG
Source organism: Gemmatales bacterium (assembly GCA_038247765.1). Taxonomy (GTDB): domain Bacteria; phylum Planctomycetota; class Planctomycetia; order Gemmatales; family Gemmataceae; genus JALHQU01. The sequence goes on from JBBRUN010000285.1 coordinate 2,810, forward strand.
ATCGGGCGAGGATTTGTTCTGACTCGGGTCGCTCATGCGGGCGTACAACACGTACGCGAGCACGGCCATGAAATCGATCGTCCTCTGGATCACGGTTCTACTCCTCGTCGGCGCGCCCGAGCCGATTCGCGATGGCCCGGGCGATGTGTCGGATCAGCCGATTCCGCAGACGTTCCCGGACCATCTCCGCCAAACGGGTCCGATCGGAATCGCCCGAGTCGGAGGGGAGTTCGTCCCGTCCTTCGGCGATCCGATCGGCCCAGAGGGCGAGTTGGTCGGCGGTGTAAGCCCCGGATTCGGCACGGTTTGCTGCCACGGCGATTTCCCTCGGTGGGCATCGCCCGGACAGCGCATCGCGAAGTGCGATACGGCTGTAGGCGAATGCGCAGGTGGAATAACGAAAAAACCTCCCGGAATTCCGGAAGGCATCGAGCGGTCGTCGAAATGGGATTCCGGCTGGGGCGCCCGAGCTCAATCGTCGGGCGTCAGCGCGCCCGTCCGGTAGGGCCGATCGGAATTCGCCGAGTGCCGCTGGGAACTGTAGTGCCAATACGCGAGGTAAAACCCCCGGAGCAGGCGGCCAAACTCGGGCGAATTCGATATCCCGGTTTGCCACGTGTGGTAAGCGGCTTCCGACGTGAAGCCCGTCATCACCGCGACCTGCAACCACTCCCCGACGAGTTCCCGCCCCCGACCGGTTTTCAGGAAGCGCCCTGTGGCCGGGTGGAGCGCAAAGCAGTGGCCGTGGAAAGGGTGGAGGCGGTGATCGACTGCGCCCGGTTGCGCGACGATGATCTGTTGATGAAAGTACTCCAAGTAGCGGTAGGAGTAACGCGAGAGGTCGAGTTCCTCCTGGAGGCGGGGCAGGAGATACGCGCTCCAGGCGGCCGAGTAGCAACGGCGGAAGGCGGCGGCGGCCTCGTAGGACAGGCAATCGAGAACGGCCTTCTCCGTTTCGCAGCCCCGTCGTCGGCCGATCCTTTTCATCAAGTCCGTCCACCGCCCGAGCACGGCGGCATGAGCAGCCTCGGGCCGATGTCCGAACCACCAGAGTTCGTGCACGTCGCCGAGGAGTTCCTCCGTGATTTCGATGTAGCGCTCCCGCTGCCCTTCCGAAAACTGGCGCTCCTGCAGCTTCTGCATCGCGGCGTCGAACTCGGTTACCGTCATCGGCGCAAGGGGGTCCCTTTCGAGAAGGCCCTGCAGTTCCTCGTCGTTGCCGCGGAGCAACTTGTGAGTCTCCTTCGACTCTTTGGCGTCCATAAAGACCGCCATCGCCCCCCGCTTGCGGGTGTGGGGAAGAAGCCTGGCCAGAGCGTACGTCTCGGCCGCCTGAGCGAGATCGGAAACTTCGGTCATGCACAGGTTTCGATAACTCTCGCAGAATGAGCGGAACATGCTGTCGGGGGCCGCTTCGCCCACGGGGTTGAGCTGCGGGGTCGGTATCCAAAGATGATCGATCTCGAGTTCGCCGAAGCGTTCGAGTTTGCGATCCAGCGTGAAGGTCCAGGTCCGGCCGTGGACGGTCACCACCAGAGAATGCTTGCTAATACTGCTGGCCATATGCGCTCCTAATCCGGGGAACTGCCATCTTTTATCGCGCGGCTCGCGCCGAGATTTCAAGGGACCCAAATCCAATCGTCAGCGCGGCCGGTCCATTTGATTCCCGAGTCTGCGGACACGCATACGCCGGTGGGCACCGTCGCGGGCATACGAATCGCGAACAGTCGGCTTGATCGACCGATGTCGCCCATTCGCGTTTTGAGGGCCGGGATTGAGGTCGGACCGGCACAATCGCCCGCAGGCGGATTCGGTTGAATCAATTCCGACTCGGTTCCGAGGCGGCGCCTGTGGCCGCGCCGGTTTCGTGCGCGACAAACTCCCGCAGCGCGCTGAGGAGGCACGCCGGACAGGGAATGTAGTCGAACTTGTGCTTCACGCGAAGCCTCATCGAGAAATACCGCCAATGCACTTCTTCGGCTTCCACAGCTTCCGGAGATGGATCCGGATCATCCCAGTCGATCGTGTTGCAGAGAGGCGACCAGAGGGTCGAGTACCAGAAAATGCAGCACGGGGGATAGCCGTTTTCAAAGCCCCTCTCGACGTCCGATTCGAGCGAGAAGAGGTCGTCGACATCGATTACCTTCATGAGTTCTAGAGCTGCCATCGTTTCCTTTCGAATGTGCAGTCAACCCCGCCCAAATCGGTTGCGGCGCCGTCGGCACGAACATGCCCACGCATTGAAATTCGAGCGGTGGGGACGAGCGGAAGAATGATAACGGTCATTTGCGCTCGGTCAAATTTCGACGGGTTCAAAGAGCCCGGAGCAGGGTGGCGCTCTTGCTGTGGTGCGCCGGACGGGGAAATCGCCTGAAAAACGTCTCCTCGGGGTCCGATGTTGCCGGAAAATTGAAGAAAATCACTTTTCTGAAAGTCTTTCGCGTTCATGCCGATCAAGTCACTTTCCCCCAAGTGTCGACCAATTCGATTTCAATTTCAACACACACGACCTTCCGAGCGCTTCGCTTTTTGAGCGCCGCGGTAATCGTTTTTCATCGGCCTTTGACAACAGCTTCGATTGCCGACAACGCCCTGACCCGAGTTATGGCGACCGGACTCGGCGCCGTGGTGAAGACGGTGTCCGCCCGCAGATGTTCAGCAGGGCGAACGGCTCGGCCGAACTACATTATTTCGCGGATCGACGTCACCGAATAGGGTCTCAGCGATCGTCCATGCGGGACGGCAACGGTGTGCCGGAACTGCGACGATGCGAGATTGGCGCGACGAAATGCTTTGCGGCTCGGAAAAGTCTCGACCCGCATCAGAAATTCTCGACTCGTGCGTGCGCACTCGCCTACCTCCGACGGAATCGCCGACCCGGCGACTCCCGTCCGGGGGTAGGTGACATGGACGATTCGCCGAAGAACGCCGAGCCAAAAGGGTCGTGGAAAGAGCGCTACGGCGAAAAGCACCGGTGGCGGCGCTACTCGGAGTGGCCCCGGGGTATCGAGCCACCGGCGAAGGTCCGCATTTACGAGCGCGCCGGGCATTACCTGTTGAACTGGTGGGATCCCGCCGCCGGGAAGAATCTCAGCGAGCGCGTCGACGGCGACTTGCTGATCGCGCTCGCGAAGGCCCGCGAGATCGACGGCCGACTCGCCGAGGTCAAGACCGCCGGCCCTGGCCGGCGCCGCCGCATCGGCCACGCCGAACTCGTCGAGCGGTTTCTCGGCGACCTCGGCCGCCGCGCCGACGCCGGCGAAGTCGCCGCGGCCACCGTCGGCCGCTACCGCTCCGCCCTGGCGCACTTCTTGGCCTACAGCACGGCGCCGGAAGTCGCCCGCGCCTTCCCCACGGCCGCGTCGGCGGACCGGACGTTCCGCCTCGGCTTCAACACGTTCCTTCAAAGCCGGGAGGTTTCCGGCAACGGCCGCCGGGGCGCCGCGGCGAAACGGATGAGCGGTCGGGGGATCGTGGCCGACACCGTCCGCGCCCTGTACGAATGGGCCGGCGACGGCGAACGCGGAGGTTTACTGCCCGAGGGGTTTCGGAATCCCTTCCTGCGGAGTGGCGGCGGGCGGACTGTCCTGCGCGGCGATCCCTTGGCCGAACCCGACATCACCATGGCGATGGCGGCGGACTTCCTCGGGGCCTGCGACGACTTCGAACTCGCGGTCTTCGTGCCGCTCATCCTCTTCGGCCTGCGCGCGGCCGAACCCTGCTTCCTCTTCCGCGAGCACCTGCTCTCCGATTGGTTGCTGGTGCCGAACCTGCCGGGGCTCGACTACACCACGAAAGGCCGGCGCGATAAGCGCTTTCCCCTGCCGGTCGGGCTCGAAGGATTCTGGAACCGATGCCGAAACGGGCATGAGAGCGGCCCACTCTTCGTCCGCCGCGCCGTGGCCGACGGTCGAGAGCGGCCCGAACACGTCGGCAAATCCCTCACAGAACTGGAAGCCGTCTACCGCGAGCGAAAGGCCGGGGGGCCTTCCGATGCCGCCGGGCGCCTACGGCTGCGCAACCGCCTCTTCGCCGACGCCGGCGGGATCGCGTACGGCGACATCGAAAAGGGCTTCCATCGCGTCGGCCGAAAGCTCGGCTGGCCGCCGGCGGCGACGGTCAAGGATTTCCGTCACCTCTTCGCGACGACCCTGGCCAACGCCGGGCTCCCCGAAGGCTACCGCAAGTACGTCCTCGGTCACGCCCCGGGCCGGGACGCGGCCGTGGCCTACACCCACCTGAACCGATTGAAAGAACTCTGCGCGGACATCTACGCACGCGATTATGCTCCGGTGCTCGAAGTCATCCGTTTGCGAACTGCAAAACTTTGACACACGCATTCCCTTCGACACCGATCGTCTCCGAATGCCCGGTCACGAAGACCCACTGCGGCCCAGCCACGAAGTCGGCGCAATGGCGAACGAAACAGTCCGCGTGCTCTTTTCAGAGGTTGAAGAAGCTCAGGACGCCGAGGACGAGCAAGCGGGTGAGGAGCGAGTTCAGCGCGAGGTAGCCGAACAGCACCGCGGCTTTGGCGGGCGGCAAAGGAATGCCGAAGAACGCGATGAGGAACCAGACCAAACATCCGGCCGGG
>JBBRUN010000286.1:0-7394 GCA_038247765.1 Gemmatales bacterium
GGCTCGGGGCCGAGTCCGAGTCGGCGGCGACGGCGACCGAGGCGCTGTGCATGCTCGCCGATACGTCGTACGACGCGGTCTTCACCGAAGTGCGCCCGCAAGACATGAGCGGCTACGAAACCTTCTGCCGCATCCGCGAAATCCGGCCGGGGATCCGCATCGCCATGACCACCGGCTACGGCTACGACGCGGCGCATTCGCTCGTCAAAGCCCGCATGGACGGCCTGCGTCACGTGCTGTTCAAACCCTTCAAGCAAGATCAAGTCGTAAATGCGGTGCTGGCCTCGGTCGCCACGCCCAACGCCCCGGCGCCGGCGGGGACGTTTTGAAATCGATCCCGTCCGACCGGGAGGCGTAGCCGTGTATACGCGGGATCGGGTGGTTGATTGCGACTGATTTGTTGACGCTGGCGTTGGGCACCCCCTATCACGTATAGTAGAATGTTATCCCGCCACCTTTGAACTCGTCGATCCATTCCGGGAGCCTCCCATGACCGACCGCGAACTTCTCGCCGAATCGACCTTCCGCGAACTCTGCACCCACGAAACGCGCCGGCAATTTTTCGGCTCGGCCGGGTTGTCCCTCGGTACTGCGGCGCTGGCGTCGATGCTCGGCCAATCGCAGGCGGCCGAATCGAAAAAACCCGGCACGATCGGCGAGAACGCGGGCCTGTCGAAGCTCGACTTCCCGAGCAAGGTGAAGAGCGTCATCTACTTGCACATGGTCGGCGGGCCGAGCCAAGTCGATCTCTTCGACTACAAACCGAAGATGGCCGAGATGTACGACAAAGACTTGCCCGAGTCGGTTCGCAACGGCCAGCGTCTGACGGGAATGACCAGCGGCCAAGCCCGCTTCCCCATCGCCCCGTCGAAGTACAAGTTCAAGCAGTACGGCCAAGGTGGCGCCTGGATCAGCGAGAACCTACCGTGGAAGGCGAAGATGGCGGATGACCTCTGCATCATCCGCAGCATGAACACGGAGGCCATCAACCACGAGCCGGCCATCACGTTCATGCAGACGGGCAACCAGATTACCGGTAAGCCCTGCCTCGGGGCGTGGATGAGCTACGGCCTCGGCACGCTGAATAAGGACTTGCCGACGTTCGTGGTCATGGTCGCGGTGCCGAGCAATCAGGATCAAGTGCAGGCGATCTCGGCGCGGCTCTGGCAATCGGGCTATCTGCCGGGCGAGCACGCCGCCGTGCCATTCCGCGCGAAGGGGGACCCGATCCTCTACATCAACAACCCGCCCGGCGTATCCAGCGATGTCCGCCGGACGACCCTCGACGGCCTGAAGAAACTGAACGAACTCAACCACGCCCAAACCGGGGATCCCGAGACGCTGACTCGCATCGCCCAGTACGAGATGGCCTTCAAGATGCAGTCGAGTGTGCCCGATCTCACCGACTTGTCGAAAGAAGATGCCAAGGTCATCGAAAGCTACGGGCCGGACGCCAAGAAGCCCGGCACCTTCGCCAACACCGTGCTCACGGCTCGCCGGCTAGTCGAACGCGGCACCCGCTTCGTGCAGGTCTACCACAACAACTGGGACCACCACGGCAACCTCGTCGGCCGGATGGCGTCGCAGTGCAAGGACGTCGATCAACCCTGCTATGCGCTGATCCAAGACTTGAAGAACCGCGGGATGCTCGACGAAACGCTCGTCATCTGGGGCGGCGAATTCGGCCGGACGATTTACAGCCAAGGCGGGCTGAGCAAGGACAACTACGGCCGGGATCACCACCCGCGCTGCTTCAGCATGTGGATGGCCGGCGGCGGGGCGAAGGGCGGAACCGTCTACGGCGAGACCGACGACTTCAGCTACAACATCACTAAGGATCCGGTGACGGTCCGCGACTTCCACGCCACGGTGTTGAAGCTGCTCGGCATCGACCACGAGAAGTTCACGTACAAGTACCAAGGCCTCGATCAGAAACTCACGGGCGTCGAACACGCCAAGGTCGTGAAGGCCCTCATCGCTTGAGTCGGCGCCGGCTTGTCGGTGCGGTCCGCTTTCCGTAGTTTGGCACTTCGTATTTGGGCCACGAAATCGACGATTCGGGAGATATTTATGGCGGGGCGTAAGGCGGGCGGTGGGCGGAGCCGCATGGATTTGCGTCGTCAGGCGGATGCGGCCGAAGCCCGCGATGGCGGCGCCGCCGAGACCGAGGAAGTCGAAGCCGACGATGAAGACGAGGACGAAGACGAGGACGAAGAGGGGGAAGGCGACGGCGAAGAAGCCTCCGAGGACGACGCGGCCGCTTCCGAAGATGACGCCGGGGACGACGATGACGCGGGGGACGACGACGACGACGAGGACGGCCCCAAGAAGAAAAAGAAGAAAGCGAAAGTGAAGGCTCCGGCCAAGGTGAAAGTCAAGAAGGCCCCCGCCAAGCGGAAGCCGAAGGTCGTCAAGGAAGTGCGCCAGCGGGCCATCTGGGTCGTGTTCGACAACGGCAGCAAGCGCGTCGGCACCTTCCCCTACCCGCAGCGGAAAGAAGCCGAAGAATTGATGGCCGCGAAGATGGAAGAAAAGAAGACGACGTTCTTCATCCAACTCATCAAAGAGCCGATCGAAGAATAGATCCACCAAGAGCGAGGATGCGAGTCCTCGCTCTGCCATTTTCACAGTCGCCTGTGCCCGTCGTCTTCTCCGCTGCACTTCGCCTTGCGTTCCCGGCCGATATTCAGTCCACTACCGACCAATTGCAACTCTCGGGCAAGGAGGCTCGGCCATGCGTGCGCGGTTACTGCTCGTTTCCCTCACCGGAATTCTGTTCCTCGGTACCGGCCTCGTCGTGGCCATCGGCCAACCGCCGATCACGCCGGCTCCGCTGCCGCCGACGGTCACCCCGGCCCCGCCCGCGTACCTGCCGCCGAGTGTCACCGGTCGGCCCGGTGTTGGCATCACCCCCGCATCCGCGACCAAGCCGGTGGCGCCGATCGAGCGCTTCGAAAAGAATCTCCGGGCCTACCCGGCCGAGACGGCCGCGTGCATCCCGAGCACCCGCCACGCCGCGGCGTGGCTGGTGCGGATGAATCAATCGGATGGCCGTTTCCTCGGCGGCGTCAACCCGGCCCTCGCCCGACCCCTCGACGGCCTGACCGACTTGAATCAAGCCGTGGCCTGTTGGGGTGTCTGTCGGGCCGCCAAGTTCACCGGCGATGATAAACTCGGGGCCTGCGCCGCCCAGGCGGTGTTGACCCTGCTAACGCTGACGAAGGCCGAAGCGGCGGATGCTAACTGTCGGGCGCCGATCGCCGAGTCGGCGAAGTGCAACCGCGTCGGCCTGGCCGCGCTCATCATTCTCTGCATCCACGATCTGCCGGCGCCCGATCCGAAGCTCGTGGCCGAAGGGGAAAAGATTGCCGCATTCTTGAAGAAGCAGTGCGGGGCCGACGGCTCGATCCAGTACACAGACGGCGCGGAACCGGCGTTAAAAATCGACCCGGACGGTGTGAACCTCTATCCCGGAATCTGTTTCCAAGCGCTGCTGGCGAGCGACCGCGCGAAGCCCGAACAATGGAAGCGCGACGCCCTCATCGCCGGGATGAAGCACTACCGCGAGTGGTTCAAGGCCCACCCAGCGCCGCAAATGGCCGGGTCGATGTTGCCCGCAGCTTGCGAGCAATTCCTGCGCACAAAGACCGGGACCGTCGCCGAATTCGCCTGCGAAATGGCCGACCAACTCTGCGGCTGCCAGTATTCCGCCGGCGAGACCCGAGACGGCCGCACCGCTGGCGCATTCCGCATCCCCGGGCAGACCGAGCCGTCTTCGAACGGCGCCGTCTACGCCGAGGCGTTGGCCTGTGCCACGACACTCGCGGCCCAAGTGCCCGACGCGACGCGGTACGCCAAATACCGCACGGCGTGCGTCGCCGGGTTGGGCTTCGCGCGCGGTTTGCAATTCAACGAAGATTCCACATCCCACTTCGAGAAGACATTCCGCGCCCAGTTCCTGCTCGGTGGCGTGTGCACTTCGCACTCGAACGGAAACATCCGCGCCGACCGGACCGCGATGTTGGCACTGGCCCAATTGCGGTTTTTGGAATCCGGTGCCGAGAAGGGGGAATAGCTCAATCGTTCGAGGGGCGCTTTTCGGCGAATAGATCGGAGAAGAGTCTGCGGAGGAGCTGGCCGATGGTCATGCCCCGTTCGCGGGCGGCGGCTTCGAGAGCATTCACTTGCCACTCGGGCAAAAGAATCGGGAGTTCGATGACTTCGAACTCGGCGGAAGAACGCGAATTCGGCACCGTGCCGGTCGTGGTAGTTGGCCAGCCGGCGGTGAGTGTAGGCATAGGGCACGCTGAGGGTGGGAGCCATGAATCGCATGGCTTTTCAGAATACTGCAAACACGATACCAATTCCAAAAAAAGCGTAAACTGGTTCGGGATGCACGAGAACCGTACAAAATCAATCGCTGCGAATCGACGCCGACGGAGAATTCGCCTAATGGCGAAGCACTTCCTGCGCGACAATCGGGAAGACCATACAGCCTCGGGCAAACTTGAGTGAAAAGTCAACAATTCCGGCTGGCGCGACAGGAAACTGGAGAAAAAATCGATATGGCCCATGAACTTGGAGCAAATAGCAGTTAACCTACAGTGTGAATTCGATACGGCCCCGTTCGGGGCGAACCGACCGGAGACGCCGAATGGCCGCCACGACCCCAATCAATTCTAACCCATCCGGTGACGAGTCCCACATTTTCCGCAGGTCGGTCGCCAAACCGAAGGCCCCGCCGGAAGAACCGACGGAACTCCTCGAATTCGACGATCTACCGGTGGTGGACAACGACGACGAGGAAGATGCGCTCGGCGGCTTGCCGGCTTCGGGCGATTCGCCCTCGATGATCCGGCGTCGCGGCTACCGCGAAGGCTCGTCGGTCAACTTGGGCGGCAGCGACAACCTACCGGGTGAAAGCGGCTCGTCGATTTTCGCCAACTCGTCGGCGCTAACCCCGAGCCTGGCCGGCTCGGGTTGGTTCGATTCCATCCCGCCCCAACCGCGCCCCGAGACCTCTCCGTCCGACGACGACTTGGGCCAAAGCCATGTCGTCGAAGATCTCTTCGCCGATCTCGACGATGATTCGTCCAGCGCCCCCGTTGCCAATTGGCAGAAACAACCGGCCACCGACTCGATCTCCGAAAGCGATGTGATCCGCGCATTCGACAACCTCAGCAGCCGGGACGTCACCAAGAACCTCGCCCAGGCCGGCGACGGCTTGGACTACGATTCGACGCAACCGTCCGGTTCGCACATCTTCCCCCACAGCAGTGAATCCGACCTCGACCTCGGCGACGCGGATTTGGCCGATCCGTCCGGCGTCGATCTGCTGAACGCGGATTGGAACTCCGAACGGATCACCGGCCCGCGCTCGAGTATCTTCGGCGCGCCCTCCAACCGGGATTCCGACCGCACCGAAGTCGATGAACTGTCGCTGCCGGCGTCGGACAACGCCCTCGATGGCCGGTTCATCGCGGACGATGGCGGCTCCAGCATCTTCGATAAGACGACGCCGATTCTCTCGTTCCACGAGCAAGAAGACGCCGTCGATTTCCCCGAGCCGGAACTCGGCGAAGACGACCAAGCCAGTGGCCGGGTCGATTGGGAATCGAAGCCCTTGCCGGGCGATCTGCAGCCGTCGCTGATGGTCCCCTTCGGCGGCGACGACGATGCGGATGTCGATCCTTTCAGCGACGAGATGCCGACGCTGCACACGCCGGTACCCGTGCCCAAAGGGTTGATCGGAACCTCCGGCGCCGGGATGGTAGTTGCCCCCGTGCGGGCCGGCGTCGATTACGAAGACGACGAACCGATTCCGGCGCCGAAGGCCAAGCGTGAGCCGGTGCGCGTGAAGCCGCCGAAAGGCCCGAAAGAACCGGCGCGCCGCGGCGGGGGCGGACTCGTCGGCTGGGTCGGCGGCGGCCTGCTGGGCCTGCTGATCGGCGCCGGCGCCTTCGCCGGGTTGTATGTCGGCGGTGTGCTGCCGAACTCGGACGAGACGAAACCGGTCGCGCAACTGCCCCCGGGGCCATCGCCGGAAATGACGGCGCTGACCGCCCAACAGGAAGTACTGAAGCTGGAGTTGGCCACCGCGAAAGCCGCCGCCGCGAAGGCGGACGGGGACAAGGCGACACTGGCGAGCGAGTTGGAGAATAACAACGCGGCTATCAAGACCGTGGTCAAGGAACTGGAAACAGCCAATGCGAGCCTCACGACGGCCAAGGCCAAAGCCGCCTTGGATTTGAAGGCCGCGTTGGCCGACAAAGACACCGTCGAAGACAAATTGAAAACCGCACGCGCCGACGTGACGAAGGCCGAAGACGACGCCGAGAAAGCGAAGCTCGACTCGACCAAGGCGACGGCCGATTTGAAGGTCGAGCAACTCAAGCTCAAGACGGCGATAACCGAATTCGACGTCGCGAAGGCGAAATACGACCTGCGGGAACTCGAGAGTAAAGCCGAACTCGGGAAAGCGACCAAGTTGACCGAGAACCTCACGGCTATGGTCGTCGAAGCCCAGAAAAAAATGACCGCATCCGAAGCCGGCCTCGGTTCCATCGTCAAGGATCTCAAAGCGAACAAACTCATCGACGACAAGCTCGACACCCCGGCGGCACTGGCCCAACTGCCTGACGTCTTCAAAAAGCTCGGCTCGCTGAGCATGTCTCCGGATGCGAAGAAAGCGGCCGAGGCCCTGCTCGCGGCGAAGAAGGATCTCGATGCCGCGCAGGCGGCGCTGAAACTCGCCGAGAATGCGAAGGCCAAGGCCGAAACTAATTCAGTCGCCGCCAAGCTGGAAGCGGAGACAAAAGTCGCGGCGGCCGCCAAGAAAGCCGAGGCCGATGTGTTGGTGGCGAAGAAAGAGACCGACGCCGCCAAGAAAGAAACGGAAACCAAGGTGAGTGCCGCCGTCGAGAAAGCCACGGCCGACGCCAAGAAATCGCTGGCGGACGCCGAAGCCGAGAAGCTGGCACTGACCCGGAAACAAAAAGCCGAGGTGGCCTTACTGCAAGCGTCATTCACGCAGCAACTCGCCGAAGCCCGTCAAGGCGGCGTGCAGATCACCCCGGCCGAAGTGCTGGCGCTCGACCGTGCCGATCGCGACTACAACGCCGGCGTCTCGGCGTACCAATCGAAGAACTTCGCCAAGGCGCTCACCTCGCTCGATGCGGCCGTGAAATTGCAACCCGCCGACGCCCGTTATTGGTACTACCTCGGACTGACCCGGTACGAACTCGGCCAGCGCACCGAAGCCGAGGCGTCCTTCAAGAAAGGGTACGACCTCGAGTCACGGAACAAGCCCAACGCCGCGCTGGTGGGGGAAGCACTCGAGCGCATTCAAGGCAACGCCCGCAAAGAATTGAGCCGCTTCCGGTAACCTGTTGCGA
>JBBRUN010000287.1:0-7346 GCA_038247765.1 Gemmatales bacterium
AACATCCATTGCGAGCCACACCATGAGCCCACGAATCGGACTGCGTACGGGGGAAGCTCTCGTCGAAGGCGACAAAGATTATCTCTGCGCCGAGCCGGAGATCGTCATCGGCGAACTCGATGGCCCCGTCGGCACGGCGCTGGCCACGCTGCTCGGCGATCAGGTCAAGGGGCACACCCGCGTCTTCGCGATCCTCAACAGTGATCTGCAAGTCCGCCCGGCGACGCTCATGGTGTCCAAAGTGACCGTCAAAGACGCGCGCTACACCGGCATTCTGATGGGCACCGTGCAAGCCGGGATCGCCAACGGAGTACTCGATGCGGTTCGCGCCGGCGACATCCCGAAGGATCGTGCCAACGACCTCGGCATCATTTACAGCGTCTGGCTCGACCCGAATATTTTGAACGTCCCCGTCGGCGAAGTCGATCACGCCGAGTTGTTCCGCATCCACCGCGAAGCAACGGTGAAAGTCATCCGCAAGGCGCTCCGGAACGAGCCGAGCATCGACGATCTGCTGGAACAGCAAGCGAGCGTCACGCACTATTTCCATCAGCTCGGGTTGGACGGGCAGTTGTAAACCGGAGATTCACCGATGGCCGAAGTTCAACGGGTCGCGCTCATCACCGGTTCGGCGACGGGGGTCGGCCGCGCGTGCGCCGTTCGCTTCGCCCAACTCGGCTTCGCCGTGATCGTCAATTATTCGAAGTCCGAAGACGACGCCGTGGAAACCGCCCGGCTCTGCGAAGAATTCGGCGTGCCCGTGCAAGTGATCGCGGCTACGGTCGCCGACGACGCCCAAGTGAAAGGGATGATCGATCACGTCGTCGAGGCCTTCGGTGGCATCGACGTACTCATCAACAACGCCGGGACGACGCACTTCATCCCGCACGACAACCTCGATGCCGTGACCGACGAAATTTGGGACGAGATTTTCCAAGTGAATTTGAAGGGCGCGTTCTATTGCAGCCGCGCGGCGATGCCGCATTTGAAAGCCCGGCAGGGCAGCATCGTGAACGTGTCGAGCGTCGCGGGGCAATCGGGGCAGGGGAGTTCGATCCCGTACTGCGCGAGCAAAGGGGCGCTGAACACGCTGACGAAATCGCTGGCGAGGGCCTTCGGGCCGGATGTGCGCGTGAACGCGGTGGCGCCGGGGCCGATTCTGACGCGCTGGCTCGAAGGGCGGGACGCCCAGATCCAGAAGTATCTGGAACAGGCGCCGCTCGCCAAAGCCGCGACGCCCGAAGACATCGCCGATGCGGTGGTCTTCTTGGCCGTCGGCACGGCGCTGACAACGGGGCAAATCTTGGTGGTCGACGGCGGACGGACGATGTGACCGGCGAGCCGGCAGCGTGGGCTGCCGGAGTTTGTCTGCCATCACCCAACGATCGACGTGATCTTCACGCGGATGAATGGCTGGCGGTGGCCGCGGAGTTTGCGGATCGTCTTCCGGCGACGGAAGAGTTGGGCGACGGTCTTCGTACTCGGGAAATCGACGACTTCACCGACGACCTTGGCGCCCGCGACGTGCGGTGTGCCGATTTTAGCGTCGCCGTTGTTCTCGATGAGCAGCACGCTCGTCAGTTCGACGGTGGCTCCTAATTCGACATCGCGGAAGTCGATGACGACGGTGGCGCCCTCTTCGGCGCGGTATTGGCGGGAACCGTCTTCGAAAATCGCGTACATGTCTGTCGTCCGCAGTTGGGCCAGTATTATCAGGAATTTAAGATTGTAGTTCCCCCCCCGGAGTTGGGTAGGGGAATTTCACCAAGACGCCCGCGCCCACGCGGCGGATGTGGAAGCCGCACGGAAAATCGGACGGAGGACCGAGGTTCTGGGCGATCTTGGCCATCCGCTCCCAATGGGTAAACGTCATCGCCGAGACGGGCCAGCGCTCGCGTGCCCAGATGCTGCGGAAGACGAGGCGGATCGCCGGTTCGCCGAGCGATTCCAATTTCGTAGCATCGAGCACCTTCACGCCATCCCCGTCGGGCAATTCCACAAATGCCAACAATCGTTCCCCTTCGGCCTGTTGCGCGACGAACCATTCTTCGGCCTGCGCCGCCGTGCGACCGAGCGCGGCGACGACATCGGCGTTGAAGCTTTTCAGCAGCGGCAGCAATTCGTGGCGAATCCGATTGCGGGTGAAGCGCGGATCGGCATTCGACGAATCGGTGCGGTACGACTGCCCGCACGCGGCGAGATACGCCACCAAGTCCGAGCGCGGCACACACAACAGCGGGCGCACGACCGGCACCGGCCCACCGCGGCGGATCGGGGCGATGCCGCGCAGACCCTGCAACCCGGTGCCGCGGAGCAAGCGGTGGAGCACCGTCTCGGCTTGGTCGTCGGCGTGGTGCCCGGTGGCGATCCAGCCGGCGCCGGTCTCCACGGCCAACTCGGCGAGCCAACCGTAGCGCCGGCTGCGGGCGTACGCTTCGAGGTTTTCCCCCGCCGCTTCCGTGGCGATGTCGAGCCGGAGGAATCGACTCGGGATCCGCAACTGTTCGGCGAGTTCTCGCACGAATTGCTCGTCGGCATCGCTCTCGTCGCCGCGCAACCGGTGATTGAGATGAGCGACCGTCATAGCGCCCCCGCACAGGGCCAGCAACAGCGCGACGCTATCGGCGCCGCCGGAGACCGCGACGATCCCCGGCACGCCGGCCCATCCCGGAAGGAGGCGACTCATCGATTCCCGGACGATTTCCGGCAGCGCCACCGTTTCCCCCGTCCGCTATAATTGGCGGAAGTGCGGATCGTTTTCAATTCCGCACTCCGCGCTCCGAACTCCGCACTTTCGGCCTTGCGTTCCCCATCCCGGAGGCTATACGTGTCGCCGATTGACGCCAATAGTAATCCCGAATCGACGACACCGATGGGGCCTTTCCCCATCGCCCGGCCGGTCTATCCGCAACCCGAACGGGTCGCGGACGACACGGACTCGGACGACTTCGAATACGTCGAGCGGCCGCGGCCCCGTCGCTCGCGGAAGCTAGCCCGGTGGGTGCGGGCCATGCTGCTGCTGATGGCTTTGGGCTTCACGGCGATTTTGTGCATGGCGGCGTACATCCACCCGTACGGGACCGACGAGAACGGCAACGAAGTGCCGCGGACGATGGCGACGCACACGCAGCTCGGGTTGCAGCCGTGCAACATGGTGGTGATGACGGGCAAACCCTGCCCGGCCTGCGGCATGACGACGAGCTTCAGCTTGCTGGTGCACGGGGATATTGCGAATTCGATGCGGGCCAACTGGGTCGGCACGCTGACGGCGATCTGGTGGTTCAGCTTGATTCCTTGGGGGTTCATCAGCGCGTATCGCGGCCGGCTCTTGTTCATCCGCAGCGGGGAAATGTGGATGACCGTCGGCCTCACGATCATGCTGACGCTCATGGTCGGCCGCTGGGCCGTGATCTTCTTCGGGTAGGTGGGGCGAACTGCAAACTTTAACTGGGGGGTTCAAGGATGAACCGCAAATCGTTGACTTGGTTCCGCCGCGGCGTGCTCACACTGCTGCTCACCATTTTCAGCTTCGGCTGCGGGCCGAGCTTGCTCTGGTTCCTCAACCGGGGCGACGAATACAAGGATCCGGCGCCCGGCTGCAAGTTCACCCCCGCCGAAGGCCAGAAGACGGTCACCGTCGCCGTCATCGTGACGGCGCCGAACCACATCACGACGGCCCCGAGCATGATGGGCGTCGACCGCGACCTCGAAGCCAAAATCGGCGCGCAGCTGACGATGCTCTCGAAGATCCCGAAAGACTCGGCCATCACCGTGGTGGAAACGAGCAAGGTCGATCAACTCCGGCAGTCGAACCCGGAGATTTGGAACACCGCCAGCATGTCCGACATCGCCAAGCAACTCGGTGCCGACTACGTCTTGGACGTGACCCTCGCCTCGCTCTCGTTCTTCGATCAGCAGACCGGCAAGGAGATTTGCCGGGGTAACTCCAGCGTCTCGGTGTCGGTTTACGACGCCGTCAGCAACGGCAAGTCGCTGACGCAGTACGGCCACCAATCGAACGCCCCGCTTCGGGATACGAGCTCGCTGCCGGTGAATTTGTACCGCAACACGTACTTGGATCGCTTGGCGACCGAGATCGCGTTGAAGCACGTGAAGCACAAAGCGGACCGCGAACGGGATTTGTCGAAGCAGTAAACGCGTCTGTCACGGCCGCCGCGAAGACCGCGGGGAAGAACCAATCAAAGGCCCACCACGGATCGGGGCCGGCGAACGAACTTCCGCTTCGGCGGTGGCCGTTCGTCGGCCGATCGATGCCGTCCGGGGTCGTCACTCACCGCACCCAGCCCTGCCCTTCTTCTCTCAGAATGGTTTCCAACGCGTCGATCCACTTCGGGTGATCGTTCAGGCACGGGCAGGCTCGGAGCTTGCCGCCGCCGGCCTTGTGGAAGACTTCTTCGGACTCGTGGCCGATTTCGTCCACCGTTTCTAGGCAGTCGCTCGTGAATCCGGGCAGCATCACCATCACGTTCTTCACGCCCTTCTTGGCCAAGTTTTCGAGCACATCATCGGTATAAGGCTTCAACCACGGGTCCTTGCCGAAGCGGGATTGGAAGGTCTGCGTCCATTTGTCGCGCGGCCAGCCGAGCGCCTTCACGAGGGCTTGGGTCGTCCGCATGACGTGGGTGGCGTACGGGTCGCCGCGCTGGGCGTACTTCTGCGGGATGCCGTGGAAACTGAAGACGAAGTGTTCCGGTTCCCAGCCGAGGTTGGCGATGTCGTCGCGGATCACGGCGGCCTCGGCTTCGATGTACGCGGGGTGATCGTAGTAGGCCGGGACGAACCTGAGAGCCGGGACGACGCGGAGCTTCAGCATCGTTTTGAAGAGCGCATCGGTGGCGCTGGCGGTGGTGGTCGAGGAATACTGCGGGAACATCGGCAGCGCGATGATGCGATCGACGCCGGAGGCGAGCATGTCGTGGACGACCGATTCGACCGAAGGATTGCCGACCATCATGCCGTAGCGCACGGGGATGTTCGGGAATCGCTCTTGCACCAATTCGGTTTGGCGCTTCGTCCAGTGCATCAGCGGCGAGCCGGTCTCTTTGTCCCAGACGCGGGCGTATTTTTTGGCCGACTGCCCGGAGCGGAACGGCACGATGATGCCGTTGAGCAAGATCGACCAGAGCCACGCCGGCGGGCTGCGCCGGGGGACTTTGGTCTGCCCCGGCAGCAGGTAGCTCTTCGAATACGGCTTGGTTTCGATGACGCGCGGATCGGACAGGAACTGCCGGAGGTAGGGTTTGAGCGCCGCGGCGGTCGGCGCGTCGGGCGTGCCGAGCTGGATGAGCAGGAGGCCGGTCTTAGGAGTCATTCGTCATTCGTCCTTCGTCATTCGTGCACCGTACTTGCCAAATTCATAGGTCGACCGAGGGTAGCAAAGCACGAATGGCGAATGACGAAGGCCGAAGCACTCACTTCTTCTTGCACCCCGGCCCTTCCATCGGTTCGCCCTTCTCGGTGATGTGGCCGTCGCCGGCCTTGAGCGCCGCGGCCTTGTCCTTGTTGAGCTGGATGTAGCTGTTCCACTGGCTCGGCAGGTTGGCCTCGGCGTAGATGGCTTCGACGGGGCACTCGGGGACGCACGCTTCGCAGTCGATGCAGTCGTCCGGGTCGATGTAGAGCATCGTGTCGTCCTGGTAGAAGCACTCCACCGGGCAGACGACGCAGCAGTCGGTGTATTTGCACTCGTTGCAGCTTTCGGCGACGATATGGGCCATGGCGCGATCCTTTCCAGACAGTATTGGCGGCAACCGGCAGAACGACGGGAGATCGCATGTCATGCTAGGTGCCAGAAGTTAGGAATTACCAAACCCATCGGCTGTGTCAAGCGGGGAAGCTTGGTGAAACTGCTTGACACAGCCGATTTTTGCAGACTGGTTCGGAGAGGCGGGCGGAACCGGGAATTTTTGATTTCCAGTTGTGATGGCCGTCGTTCGCATGCGATACTATATTTGTTCTTTCCTGCCGCTACGTTCTCGTCCCGCCCCTTGCGCCTGTTTTCGGAGTTCACCCGTGCTCACGATTTTCGGCAAACCGCACCGCAACGGCGGGTTCTGCGATGGCGTCAGTCGCCGCGATTTCCTCTCCGTCGGCGGGTCGCTGCTCGGCGGCGGGCTTATGCTGCCGAACTTGCTCGCGGCCGAGAAGAGCCAGAGCATCGGTTCGTCGCACAAAGCCGTCATCAACATCTTCCTGCCGGGCGGCCCACCGCACTTGGACATGTGGGACCTCAAACCGGACGCCCCCGCCGATGTGCGCGGCGAATTCAAACCGATCAAGACGAGCGTCCCCGGCATCGAAATCTGCGAGCACTTCCCGCTCATCGCCAAGATGATGGACAAGTTCGCGATCATCCGGTCGCTGTCCGGCAGTACCGGCGACCACGACGGCTACCAGTGCATGACCGGCCGGAAGAAAGAAGCGGCGAAGGCCGACTTCTGGCCGCACCTCGGGGCGTGGGTCTCGAAACTGCAAGGCACGTCCGACCCGGCCATCCCGGCGAACGTCAGCCTGATGTACCCCACCGGCGAACCGAAGTGGGGCCAGCCCGGCACCGGCGGCTTCCTCGGCATGGGCCACTCGCCCTTTCAGCTCGTCAGCGGCAAAGCCAACGGCATGAAGTCGGACAACCTCACGCTGAAAGGCGTGACGCTGGAACAACTGAACGACCGCGTCGGCCTGAAGCGCGGCTTCGACAACGTCGAGCGCGGCCTCGACACCGCCGGCCTAATGGACGGCATGGATTCGTACACGCGCCAGGCGATGAACATCCTCACTTCGACCAAGTTGAAGGACGCACTCGATTTGTCGAAGGAGCCGAAGGAAGCCCTCGAACGCTATGGCGTCGATGATCCCGCGTTCGAGCGCGATGGCGCCCCGCGGATGGTGCGGAACTTCTGCATCGCCCGGCGGTTGGTGGAAGCCGGTGCCCGCGCCGTGACGATGAACTTCAGCCGTTGGGACTGGCACGGCTCCGACGGAAAGAATTTCGTGCAAGCCCGCAAAGACTTCCCGCTGCTCGACCGAGCGATCACCTCGCTGGTCGGCGATCTGCACGATCGCGGGCTCGACAAGAGCGTGTCGGTGATCGTCTGGGGCGAGTTCGGCCGGTAGCCGCGGATCAACAAAGATGCGAGCCGGGATCACTGGCCGCAAGTGAGTTGTGCGCTCATGGCCGGCGGCGGCATGAAGACGGGCCAAGTGATTGGCGCGACGAACCGCCTCGCGGAACACGCCGTGTCCCGGCCCGTGACGCACCAAGAAATCTTCGCGACGCTCTACACGAACCTCGGGTTGAATCCGAGTGCCGATCGCGCTCTCGACAG
>JBBRUN010000288.1:0-7293 GCA_038247765.1 Gemmatales bacterium
GCGCTCGACGACATTAAGGCGGAGTTGCCGCCCGGATACCGCATCGACACCGGCGGCTCCGTCGAGGAGAGCGAGAAGGCGAACCAGGCGCTCGGGGCCGTCTTCCCGCTCATGCTGTTCGCCATGTTCACGCTCCTGATGATGCAGCTCCAAGGCTTCAAGAAGGCGCTCCTCGTGTTCGTCATCTCGCCGCTGGGGCTGATCGGCGTGGTGGTCGCGATGCACCTTTTCCACGCCCCGTTCGGCTTCGTCGCCCTGCTCGGGCTGATCTCGCTGGCCGGGATGGACATGCGGAATTCGATCATCCTGATGGACCAGATCGACCACGACCTCGACGCCGGGATGACCCCGTGGGACGCCGTCATTGAGGCGACCGTGCGGCGGGCGCGGCCGGTCGTGCTAACAGCCGCGTCTGCGATCCTGGCAATGATCCCGCTGACTCGGAGTGTGTTCTGGGGGCCGATGGCCATCGCCATCATGGGCGGCCTCGGCGTCGCCACGTTTTTGACGCTGCTCAACCTGCCTGCCCTCTACGTCCTCTGGTTCCGCGTCCGCCCACCGCAAGCCGCCACGGGTGACGACGTGGTCGATTTGGCCATCGCAACCGAACCGTCACAAACCCATTGAAAACCCAAGTAGGAAGGAATCAATTATGAACACGTCCGACATCATTGACACATCGTCCCCGGTCATGGTGACCGGGGCGACCGGCTACGTCGCGGGGCATGTGGTCGAGCGGCTCCTGCAAGCCGGCTGCACCGTCCACGCCGCCGTCCGTGACCCGAACGACGCGAAGAAGCTCGCGCACCTGAAAGCCCTGGATACGCGCACATCGGGGTCGCTTCGTTTCTTCGCCGCGGACTTGCTCAAACACGGTTCGTATGCGGACGCGATGCAAGGCTGCGGCACCGTCTTCCACACCGCCTCGCCGTTTTGCTGAACCCCAAGGACGCCCAGCGCGAATTGATCGACCCCGCGAAACTTGGCACGACGAACGTGCTGAATCAGGCAACGAAAACTCCGTCCGTGCGGCGGGTCGTTCTCACCAGCAGCTACCTCGCGATGATTGGCGACAACGTCGACCTGAAGGACAGCGGCAAGCCGGCCGTCACCGAGGACGACTGGAACACCACCTCGTCGCCGACGCACCAGCCCTACGCCTACTCGAAGACGGTCGCCGAGCGGGCCGCCTGAGAGATCGCCGAGTCACAACGTCAGTGGACGCTCGTCACGATCAACCCCGCCTTCGTAATGGGACCGGGCATCAACCCGCACGCGACCTCCGAGTCGTTCACGTTCGTCAAGGACGTGGTCGGCGGCAAGTTCGCCAGCGGCGTCCCGAACTTCTGTATGGCGTTCGTCGATGTCCGCGAGGTCGCCGAGGCGCACGTCCGGGCGGCGTTCCGGCCCGCGGCCAAGGGGCGGTACCTGGTCTCTGCGATCAACGCGAGCATGCCGCACTTGGTGGCCTTGTTGAAGGAGCAGTTCGGCGGCCACAGATTTCCCTTCCCGAAGCGGGTGATCCCGAAGGCACTCGCCTGGTTGATCGGCCCAATCGTTGACGGCGGCGCGCTGACCCGCAAGGCCATCGCCCGCAACGTCAACCACCCGCTGGTCCTGGACAACGCCAAGAGCGTCCGGGAACTCGGCCTGACCTACCGCCCGCTGGCCGACACGATGCGGGACATGATTCCGCAGTTGCTCAACACCGGTGTCATCGTAGCCAATTCTCAAAAAGGAGACCTTCAATGAGTCAAAATTCCCGAGTCGTATTAGTCGTGGGCGCGTCGTCCGGTATCGGTAAGTCCGCCGCGGAGGAACTGCAGAAGCGTGGTCACGTCGTCTACGGCACGAGCCGCGACGCTTCCCGTGTCACGTCGCCAGGGGTCAAAGGCGTATCGATGGAGTTGGGAGACGAGGCATCTGTCAAGCAAGCCGTGCAGAGCGTTCTCGACGCGGAGGGGCGGCTCGACGCGACCTTCTACGCCGCCGGGTTTTACGTGGCCGGGGCCGTCGAGGAGACGACCCCCGAGCAAGTCCACGAACAGCTCGACGCCTACATGGTCGGCGTTCACCGATTGACGCGGGCCGTGCTGCCCCACTTCCGCCAGGCGGGTTCCGGCCGGATCATCGCCATGAGTTCGACCGCGGGCAATTCGAGCCTGCCGTTCCATGTGATTTATTCGGTGAGCAAGGCGGCGTTGCAGGCGTACTGCGAAGGGCTGCGGTACGAGGTTGAACCGTTCGGCGTGCAGGTCGCCTATCTCCACGCGGGCGGCGTGAAGACCGGCGCGAAGGCCAGCTTCCGCCGCGCGGCCGAACCGATCGACGCCTACGACGTCAACCGCGAGCGAGCCATTGAGGCGTTCCACCGGATGCAGGACAAAGGCCCGATCCCCGTCGCCGTCGGCCGGGCTGTCGTCAAGGCCGTCGAGGCACGGCGGATGAAGAGTGTCTACCGGGTCGATTTCTTCTCGAAGATTTTGTCCGCGTTGCATTGGGCGTTGCCCGAATCGCTGTTTCGATCGCAAGTGAGGAAATCGCTCGATATTTGATCGTCGTGTGCAAAGTCTGTTTCGTTGAACCGCATACGTCGCTTGGCGTCCGCTCACAAGGAGGTGGGTGATGGTACGGAGTATTCACGGCTGGATGCGGTTCGGGTGGCTCTTGGTGGTGGCTGTGGCGGTTCTCGGCTGTCAGACGCCGGGAACGATTTTTCGGCCCGCCGCCACCCCGACATCGGAAGGCTTGAACACCCGCGACTTGATCGACCCGCCGGCGCAGGCCGAGGGCGACCGGCTGCTCAACGTCACCAGCCTGCTGACGACCGTGGCCGACCTGCGAAAGTCCCTGTTGGCCCGCGCCGACGCCGCCGACCCCGGACACAAAAATCGGGCGCCGAAGCACGTCCTCTGCCTGTCGGGCGGCGGGGCTTACGGGGCGTTTTCGGCCGGCGTGCTGGTCGGCTGGACGGCGGCCGGCACCCGCCCCCAGTTCGACACCGTCACCGGCATCAGCACCGGGGCGCTGATCGCCCCGTTGGCCTTCCTCGGGCCGAAGTACGACGAGGACATGAAGCGGTTCTACACCGACATCCGCACCCGCGACATCTACCGCAAGCGACCCCTCCGCGGCCTGTTCACCAACGCCCTCGCGGACAACTCCCCACTCGGGGACAAGATCGCCGCGGTCCTCACCCCGGAGTTGATGGCCGAGCTGGCGATCGAGCACCAAAAGGGCCGGCGGCTTTACGTCGGCACCACCGAACTGGAGGGAAAGCGGTTCGTCGTGTGGGACATCGGCGCGATCGCCTGCCGGGAAGGGTATGCTGGCAAGGAGCTTGTCAAACGCATCCTGCTCGGCTCGTCGGCCATCCCCGGCTTCTTCCCGCCGAGCGACATCCCGGTGACGGTGGACGGCCGGGAGTTGGTGGAGAAACACGGGGACGGGGGCGTGAGCCAGGGCATCTTCTTCCGCCCGCCGTACCGCCCGGACGACGGCCAGCCGCCGTCCGGCGTCAGCCTGGTCGGGACGCAGGTCTGGTGCCTCGTGGCCGGGAAGTTGTACGCCGACCCGGCCCCGCTCAACAAGCGGTCTCTGGGCATCGCCGTCAGCAGCGTCTCGACGATCATCTACGCCCAAACGCAGGGCGACCTGCGCCTCATCTTCACTTCGTGCTTTTTGAGCGGCATGGACTACCGGATGATCGCCATCCCGGAGGAGTTCGACGCGCCGAAGTCGGCGGCGGATTTCGAGGCCGGGCCGATGACCCGCATGTTCAACGAGGGCTACCGGATTGCCATCAGCGGCCAGGCGTGGCGGACGACCCCACCCGGTGCGGAGGCGGGCGAAGCGGTCCGCGAACGGGGCGGCACCACGCTGACGCAGCAGTCACCGCCTTCCCCACCGCGTCCGACGCCACTCTTGGGGTCCGTCTCTCCCGAAGAGTTCGAGCGGACGCACAACCCAAAACTCCCTTAACACCGACTCCACTTTTCGTGGGGAAGATCACTGGTTGCGGGCGATTTGAGTGCTGGACAAGTCGCGGCCAACCGGCGAATCGATGCCATACCCGGCGTGGAGGTGCAGTTTGTCAGTGAAATAGAAATAGGCTTCGCCGAAGCCGCCTCTCGAGCGGATCGCCTGCAGGCTGACGCCGTTGAACGACTGCGTAATACCGCCGTTGTACTCGCCCAGCCCGGAGCCGAAATAGAACTCACCGAGGAAACCGAACCGGTTCGTTAGCGACGCCTGGACGTCCGCCCCGAATCCCCACACGTCGATGACCGAGCGGGCGATCGGCTCCACGTCGGCCGGTGCGGTGACGAGGCGCGAGTTCCGCAATTGACCGACGACACCGGACATGCCGAACACGACCGGCCGTTGCTCCCGCCCACCGGCATACTCCCTCACCGCCCCGAGGCCCATCGCCAGCCCGGCCTCCACGTTCGGCCAGCCGTTGTCTTCAACGAGCCGACGGTTGTCGGTAATGACGGTTGTCACTGCTTCCCCGAGTGCGACTTGGGTCGTCACCGACAGTGCGTCCGTCGGTTCAAAGAAGTACTCGCCTCGGACCTGACCCCGGAACGACCCGGTGTTCCCCGAGCCGTACAGCTTGAACAGGGAAATGATGGTCGGGCTGACCGGGTTGAACACGTCACTCTGCAACCCGGCCGCGAAGCGGAACGTGTCGTTCTTAAGTTCGCCGTAGGCGTTGAACGGGAGGAACCCGTATGCCTCGGTGGTGAGTGAGTGGTTCTGGATGAATGCCAAAAAGCTGGCCCCGGGCCTAAACCCGAACAGTTCCGGGCCGGTGAACGCCGCGCCGAAGGCCGTCTGCCGGGCGTGGAGGTCGAACGTGTTCGTGCTGGCTCCGGTCGAAGATGCCGGTAGCAGAAACAGTGGCCCCCGACCGGGAAGGCGCGGGTCGTACTGGCGATGCCGATGGACGAGAACTGGCCGAACAGCTTGAGGTTGCCGGTGCCGTCGAGTAGTGACACGTTCACCCCGTCGCCGGGCGGGGTCGCTGGCACTGGCGGCGACAGTGTTAGGTCGAGCAGTTCCGCAGAGATGCCCGTGGGAACAGCAGGCTCCGCCGGCGCCTGGCCATGACTTGTCGCGGTCCAGACAGTCAAAAGGGCAAGCCTGAGCGCGTATCGGCCCATTCGTAATTCCGCCTACAAGTCAATTCGTGCATTTTTCACCGTTACGTCCACAACTGGTAATAAAATCGTGTCAAGTTTGATCCGGTTGCTTATCACTCGCCCGCACCTCTTTTTTCTGGAGTTTCTATGCGTTCCCTGCATTTCGTGGCAGCAATTGGATTGGCGCTCGCGGCGACCGCGTTGTTGACAACGCCGGCCACGTCCTGTTCCCGCATTCTGTGGAACGACAAACGGTCGATCCGTCATCGTTGGCCGGAACATGGATTGGTTTGAAGACATCCGCAGTAACATGTGGGCATTGCCGCGCGGTATGAAACGAGATGGCCTTGCCCCCAAGAACTCACTGATGTGGACGAGCAAGTACGGCAGCGTGATCGTTACCGCCTACGACTGCGGCACGGCCGACGGCATCAACGAGAAAGGGCTGTCGGCGAACATGCTGTACCTACCCGAAACGTCCGTTGCCCCACGGGACGAGAAAATGCCTGGCCTGAGCATGTCGATGTGGTTGCAGTATTACCTCGATCAGTACGCTACCGTGGCCGAAGCGGTGGAGGCGATGAAGGCCAAACCGTTCCAGTTGCTCATGGCCGTCGAGCCGATGAGCAAGAAGCCAGCCACGATCCACCTGGCACTGAACGACATGACCGGCGACTCGGCGGTCTTGGAGTGCATCAAAGGTGAAATTAAGGTGTACCACAGCCGCGAGTACACGGTGATGACCAACCAGCCGCAATTCGACAAGCAGTTAGAGAACCTGAAGCAGTAGAGTGGGTTCGGCGGGGACAAGAAGCTGCCGGGCACCCACGAGCCAGCCGATCGGTTCGTCCGCGGCGCGTACTACTCGAAGAACCTGCCCAAGCCGAAGTCGGACCGCGAAGCGATCGCGGGCATGATGAGCGTGATGCGCAACGTATCGGCTCCATTCGGCATTGCCGACCCGGATCGGCCGAAAGTCTCGACCACCGTTTGGCTGACGGTCACCGACCTAACCAACGGCGTGCTGTATTACGATAGCGTGTTCAGCCCGCAGGTGTTCTGGGTCGATATCAAGAAGATCAACTTCGATGCTGGCGAGCCGGTGCGGAAGCTCACGTTGGTGGACAAATTCGACGTTGCGGGCGAGGCGTCCGCGATGTTCGAGAAGGCGGAGATGTTTAAATTCCTCGCACCGGAATAAGCGACACGAGCGCCGAACCAGGCCCGACAACAGACGGCGGGGCATGATTCGTATTTGGGACTTCCAGCTCTCCGGTGCCCCGCCGCTGAAGAGCTTGGTCGTTCGGCTCACGAAACTTCTTCCACACACTTCGAGTATGTATTCACAGAGAAATGTGATCCATTTTCGAGGAACATCCAAATGAGTCAATTGTTGCGGATTTCATGCTTGGCCGTCTTCCTTGCGACAACCAGCGACGCGGCAACGGCGGCCGATTCTCCAAGGCTCGTAGGACGATGGAAAGTGGTCTCGGTTGAATTGGCCGGCGTGCCTGTTCCGGGGCTTGAGGGTTGCGAACTCGTGTTGGCTGACGGCAAGAAGGTCTTCACCTTACCGGACAAGACGATCGAGACGGGCACATACAAACTCGACGCGACCAAGACGCCGGCCGGGATCGACGTGACCACCACCGGGCGTGACGGCACCGAGAAGGGAATCTTCGAGGCCAAGGGCGACTCCTTGAAGCTCTGCCTCGCTTCGATGGGCGGCGATCGGCCGACGGAGTTCACTAGCAAGAAGGGTACTGACCAAATCCTGATCGTCCTGACTCGAGTCGAAGCGGTGCCGGCTGGGAAACCGATTGACAAGCTAGGGACGAAGCCGACGGGGGCCCGCACCTTCCGCATGGGGTTCACCGGATTCGTGTACGACATCACGCCAACGGCCGTTGCGGCCTCGCGGAAGTTCGTGCGGGAGAACGGCGACCTTTTGGCGCACCACATCGAAGGTGTCCCATGGGCGGAAGTGTTGAACGACAAACCGTTCCCCAAGGCCATGCTTGACGAATGGAAGGGGAAGCAATCGGCGACCCCACCCGACGGGAAAGTCTATCTGGCCATTTCCCCCGGCCGCGGCGACCTGAAGGTGGCGGATAAGGCCGACCCGCTTCCCAAGGAATTGCAGGGCAAA
>JBBRUN010000289.1:0-7292 GCA_038247765.1 Gemmatales bacterium
ACGGACGACGGCCTGTCACTGATCTCCGGCGGCGACGATGGCCTCGTGAAAATATGGGACGCCAAAACCGGTAAGATCTCGGTCGAACTGGCGGGCCACGAAGGATCGCTCCGCAGCGTGGCGTTGAAGCCGGGAGGCAAATGGGCACTCAGCGCCGGCGCGGACGGCACCGTAAAACTTTGGGACGTGGCCGCGAAGAAGGACGTGGCCACTTTCCGCAAGCACGGCCTGCCGGTCGTCGGTGCCGCCCTGTTGCCGAGCGGCATCCGCACGATTTCGATCGACAAGGATCTCAACGCGTTGATCTGGGACATCGGCAAATTCTTGAACGGCAACGCGGCGGTCACGCCGAAAGAAGTGCCGCATACGATCCCGTTGATCAAGTGAATTTCGCCGTCACGGCAACTTCATGGATATCGACAGCGGCTTCCCGCTCCGCAGCAAATCGAGCTGGACGGTGTCACCGGATTTCTTCTCCCGCAAGATGTGGGCGAGCAAATCGGTTTCGCGGAGGATGTCGGTGCGGCCGTCGAAACCGACGAGGACATCGTCCTTCTTCACTCCGGCTTTGTTGGCGACGTCGTGCGGCGCGTACAGACCGACGTGCTGAATCAGCAGGCCCATCTTCCCGGACGCGATCTTCAACTTCGCCCGTTGGTCCTCCGGCAGTTCCACCGGGAAGAATCCCCCGAGCGCTTGACGGCGCAGGCCCCACGTGCTCGCCCGCCACGAGATGTCGTCCTTCTGCCGCCAGCCTTTGTCCAATTTCAGGCTCACTTCCAGCGGAGGGGCTTTGCCGCGGATAATCTCGGCCGCGAGTGCGCCACCCGCAGCTGCGGTATTGTGCAAAACCCATTGCACATCGGCGATCGACAGCAACGGCTGCCCAGCCAGCGTCCGGATCGTGTCCCCGACTTGGAACCCGGCCTTCTCGGCGTCGCTGCCTTTGTCCACCGAAAGCACCGTGGCTTTCTCCTTCGGATCGAGGATCAACCCGAGCGATTTCGGGTGCGGGTATGGAAACAGCAGCGAATCGGGCAGGACTCGGTTCTTCGCGAATATGTGATCGCGGGCGGCGTCGCCGATCTGGTGGCAATGGATGCAACTCGCCACGACCTTGCCATCATAATCGAGAGTCGATTTGTACTTGGCTTTGAGTGTCGGGAACAGCTCCGGTTTGGCGAACTCGGGAACCGGGCCCCGCTTCGCCGCGAGCGTATCCTTCACTTTGTCGAAGTCGTTGTGGAGCGAGAGTGCCCCGGTCATCGCTTGGGCCAAGCCATCGACGGACACGTCCCCGACCCAGTTCTTGCGGTGCGACCGCGTGCCGAACCGCCCGTAAATCGTTTCGGCGTCGCGCAGAAAGAACACGGCGAAGGATTGATCGGTGTCGAATTGGAAGAGCGACAGATCGAGGCCGTTGGTCGAGACGATCCGCAGCGGGACGAATTTTTCCAACAGCGGCTTAATGCGCTCGTCGGCGTCGATCAGCTCATCGTCGAGTTTGACGCACTCCTCGCACGGCAGGCAGCGCAACACCGCGACGATCGGCTTGCCGGTCTTCTTCGCCTCCGCGAAGGCCTTGGGCACGTCGTTGTAAATCCACTTCCCATCGGCCTCGATCTTCTTCTTGTCGTTGCGAACCTTGTCTTCGCGCGCCGGTTGGGCGACGGCGAGACTCGCTGTGAAAGCGAGCGCGAGCAGCGAGAGCAGAGAAATGCGCTTCATGGCGAATGGCTCGGGGGTGGGAAATTGAGGAGAGCTGAGGCTACTCGATTTCCGTTGGCTCTGCCAGAGCCTGCCGAGATCGAGGTGTAGCAACGAGTCCTTTTCGTAGGTCACGCTGTGCGTGACGCCGGTGAGCATACGGTAAGGGTCAGGCGTCACGCACAGCGACCTACGAAAAACCTCCAAGTATCGTTGCCACACCCTTGCCACACCCCTTTGTTGACGGTGGCCGATATCGCGAGCTGGACGCAGATCATTACCATCGAATTCGCATCCGCAAAGCTTGGCTCAACGAGCATTGACCCGCTCGATTTCCCAGAGCTTCGAGCTACGAACCACAAAATCCGCTTGACCGGCCCTCGCGTTTCGCTTCCAATTATAACGAGGTTTATCCTCGTCTCGGCATGTTCGGGCCGTAGTATCTCGCATTTGAAACCCAGGAGCGCACCATGCGTCGCTTCGCTCTCGCCTTCGCTGCCCTCGCCTTCGCTTCGCCAGCGTTCGCCTACGTCGAGGCGCCGATGTCGTTCGGCGCCATCATCCAGCAATCGACGGCGATCTGCAGCATGGTCGTCACCAAGGTGGACAAGACCAACAACATCATCATCTTCCAGAAGGTCGCCGACCTCAAAGGGAAGCACCCGCAAGATACCATCAAGCACAACATCGGCCGCGGGGGCCTGCGCGCCGGCGAGTGGGAAGAGATCATGAAGTGGGCCGAGGTCGGCAAGGCCGCGGTCTTTTTCCACAACGGCAGCTCGTCGGAAACGTACATCGGCGTGACGTGGTACCAAGCTTATCCCAACGCCGAGTGGTGGGGCATGAGCCACGGCGAACCCTTCCTGCTGCGCAGCTACGCCGGCAAGCCCGACAAGCTGACGAGCATCGTAAAGGACATCGTCGCCGGGAAAGAAGTCGCCGTGCCCTGCATGGTCGACGGTGACAAAGAAGCCCTTCACAAAAAGACCGCCAAGCTCCAGCGGTTGAAGGTCAGCCTGAAGATCCAAGACTACGATCCGAAGCGCGATTTCGTGGCGTGGGGTTCCGGCGGCGACGACATCCGCCGCATCGCCGGGATGCCCGGCTTCGACAAACTCGCCTCCCTCGGCAAAGGCGAAGCGGAAGCCCAGTCGATCGGAGCGGTCGATTTCGACGGCGACGGCAAACTCGACGTCTGCCTGTGCGGGGCCAACAAAGTCAGCCTGATGCAGCAAGCCGACGACGGTTACTCCGAAGTCACGCTGCCCGGCCTGACCGGCGGCGCCCGCTCTGCCGTCTGGGCCGACTACAACGCCGACGGCTTGCCCGATCTGCTGCTGGCCTCGCCGACGGGGCCGAAGCTCTACACGAACCTGGGAAAAGCGGCTTTCCGCGACGACAGCCGCTTGCTGCCCAAAGAGACGGCCTACAACCTCACGGCTGCGGCATGGGGTGACTTCACCGGCGACGGTAAGCCGGATATTTTGCTGGCCAACGGCTTCCACGGCCTGCGGGTTTACAAGAACATCCGCAATGTCGCCGCGGTCAAGGTCGCGCCGCCGAAGTTCGGCGGCTGGCACGCCGTCGGCCCCTTCCGCGACAAAGACATGAAGCCGAACTTCGGCGTCACCTTCGCACCGGAGACCGACAAGACCATCGACTTGGCCAAGGGGCTGAAGGGCAAGCGCGATATGGACATCAAATGGGAAGCCAAGGATTACGCCGATGGCAAAGTGAACGACCTCGCGCCGTTCGGGGCCAACTGCGCGACCTACCTCTACCGCGAGATCGAAGCCGCCGCCGCGATCGAGTTTCCCGTTTCAGTCGGTGCCGACGACAACCTCACGGTCTGGCTCAACGGCGAGAAGATCCATTCGGACGCCACCGTCCGCGCTTGCGCCCCGGACCAAGCGATGCTGAAATTGAAACTGAAAGCCGGCAAGAACCAGCTGCTGATGAAGGTCTGCAATAGCGACGGAGCGTACGCGTTTTACTTCGGCACCGGCGCCGATGTCCCCTCGGCCGATCCGCTGTTCGCCGACGCCTCCGCCGAGTGGGGACTCGGTGAAGCCGGGCAGTGCGGCGCGAACAAAGGCGACACGCTTTCGGTCGCCGACTTCGACAACGACGGCAAACCCGATTTCCTCTTCGGCGCCGGCGAAGGGTTCTTCTTCCGCAACAACGGTGCGAAGTTCGAGCTCCGCGATGCCGGGATCAAGTACACCGCCGGGAAAGTCGGCCCGGCGCTGTGCGACTTCGACCGCGATGGCCTCGTCGATCTGTTCGTGCCGCAGACCAACGGCGCCAGCAAGCTTTTCAAGAACCTCGGCGGTCTGAAGTTCGCGGATGTCACCGCCAAAGCCGGTGACCTCGCCAAGAACACGGGCTTCGCGGTCGGCGCCGCTTGGGGGGACTTCGACAACGACGGCCAACCGGATCTCGTCGTGAGTTGTTTGAAGGGGACGAACAAATACTTCAAGAACAGGGGCGACGGCACCTTCGCCGATAAGTCGGTCGAGGTCGGGCTGAATCAGAAAGTCTGGAACACCCAAGCGGTGGCGTGGGCCGATCTCAACAACGACGGCCGGCTCGACCTGTTGATGCACAACGAAGGGCAAGAATCGGCGGCGCTTTTCGGCGGCCCGGCCGACGCGAGCAAGTGGACGCCGATTGTCGTGAAGTTGCCGAAGGACAATCCGCTGACGTGCGGGACGGTCACGGTGAAATCGGACGACGGCAAAACGACCGTGACGACGCAACTCTTCGGCGGCAACGGGCGCGGTGGCCAGGGGGATCTGAACCCCCGCTTCGTACTGGCCCCCGGGGGCTACACCGTCAGCGTGAAGGGGAGCGACGGCAAAATCAAGGAGCAGAAACTGACGGTCGCCAATACGCCGATGCAGTTGAAGTTGGATTGATCACATCCCGGCCGGTGGCCGGCTGGCGACGATAACCGTCGCCGGCCGGAGCACGCGGTCGTGCAGTTGATAGCCTTGGGCCAGCACTTGATACACGCCCCCGGCGGCCACGTCGTTCGTGGGTTGTTCCATCACCGCTTCGTGCAGGTTGGGGTCGAAGGGCGAACCTTGGGTCGTCTCGATCCGCTTGACGCCGTGGCGCTTCAGCACATCGAGGAATATCGCGATGGTCGCGGTGACGCCGATTTTCAACGGCCCACCGTCCCCGGCTTTGTTCGCCTCGGCGACGGCGCGATCCAAATTGTCGATGACCGCGAGCAGATCGCGAAACACGCCTTCGCTGGCGTACTTCTTTTGTTTGTCGGCGTCATCGCGCAGCCGGCGGCCGGAAGTTTGCATCTCGGCCAACAGCAGTTTGTAATCGACCACCTGCTGCTCGAGTTGATCGACCTTCGCTTGCAGGGCGACCTGCGACTGCGTCGTCGCGTTGATTTCGTCGGGCGTTTCGGCGTCGTTCATTTCGGCTCACTCTCCGGTTTCGTCGCGGGCTCATCGGGGACGAACAAATCCTTCAACTTGCTGAAGATGCTCTTCTTCGGCGGCGGGCCGACGTCGATTTTGTCGAGCTCCGCGAGTTCGCGGTAGAGGCGTTCCTGCTCGGGGCTGAGCCGTTGCGGCGTATCGACGACGACCTGTACCATGAGGTCGCCGCGGCGGGCCCCGCGCCGGCCCGGCATCCCGTGGCCGGACAACTTCACGACGTCGTGCGTCTGCACGCCGCGCGGCAGATCGTGCTTGATTTTCTCGCCGACCAGCGTGGTGATTTCGATCGGCCCGCCGAGCGCGGCTTGGGCGAAGGTGATCGGCCATTGGCAGATCAAGTTCGTGCCGTCGCGCTCGAAGAACTTGTGCTCGCGGACGCGGATGGCGAACTCGAGGTCGCCGCGCGGCGCGCCGGAATCGCCAGCGTCGCCTTGGCCCTGATAGCGGATGCGGTCGCCGGTATCGACGCCCGGCGGGATTTCGACATCGATGGTGCGCTTGCCGACGGTTTTGCCGTTCCCCCGGCACTGCGTGCACGGGTCGGTGACGATGACGCCCTGGCCGTTGCAAGCCCGGCAGGCGGTCTGCACGCGCATGAACATTTGCTGTTGGATGACGACGCCTTGCCCGCCGCAGCGTTTGCAATTCGTCGGTTTGGTGCCGGGCTTGGCGCCGGTGCCCTTGCACTTCTCGCAGTGGTCTTCGCGCTGGATCGTGATCGACTTCTTGACGCCGCGCGCCGCTTCGACGAGTTCGATATCGATGATGATCTGCACATCGCGGCCCGGTTGCGGTCCGGCTTTGCGCCCGCCCCCCCCGCCACCGAAGAAGCTGTTGATCAAGTCTCCGAGATCCACCGATTGCCCGCCGAAGCCACCGCCGCCACCCCCGCGGGAACCGTCCACGGCCGAGTGGCCGCCGCGGTCGTAGAGGGAACGCTTGTCTTTGTCGGCGAGGACTTCGTACGCTTCGGTGGCTTCTTTGAACTTGTGCGCGGCTTCGTCGTTGCCGGCGTTGCGGTCCGGGTGGAACTGCAGCGCGAGCTTGCGATATGCCGTTTTAATTTGGCCATCGTCCGCGGAGTTGTCCACGCCGAGGACATCGTAATAGTCGCGCTTCTTGGCCATAAGGAATCACTCGGCATTGAAATCGCTCACCCCGAGCGGTGGGCGTGAGCCCTCCGAGGAATTCGCGTGCTGGGTCGTTCGCTATCTCGGAGGGCTTACGCCCACCGCTCGGGGATTAACAATCAATTCGTGGTCATACCCGTAATCATAATCCATTCCGGACTGCGAATGTCATATGTATTGCAGCTGGAAAGTATGAGTCGGAACGAATTGCCCATGGTGGAAAAGGCACAGGGCCACCGAGAAGATCATTCTATTTCTTCTCGGTGTCTCTGTGCCTCTGTGGTGCATCCCGCATATTCCGAGCTTATCCGATCGCCCCGGAGACCTTCCGCGGCTTGTCGCCGTCTTCGTCGATCTTCGTGATCATCACGTCGGTCGTCAACATCAACCCGGCGATGCTGGCGGCGTTCGTCAGCGCCGACTTCGTCACCACGAACGGATCCAAGATCCCGGCTTTGATCATATCGACGTATTGGCCGGAGTTGGCGTCGTAGCCGATGTTCGGATTCTTGTCGCCGCGAGTCATCACTTCGTCGCAGATCACGGCGCCGTCTTCGCCGCAGTTCTCCGCAATCGTGCGGATAGGCTTGACCAAGGCGCGGGCCACGATCTCGGCGCCGATGCGCTCGTCGCCTTTGAGCTTCTCGGCCAAGGCTTCGATGATCGGAATGCAGCGCAGCAGAGCCGTGCCACCGCCGGCGACGATGCCCTTATCGACTGCCGCGCGGGTCGCATGGAGCGCGTCTTCGATGCGGCCTTTGGTCTGCTTCATTTCCGCTTCGGTCGCGGCCCCGACTTGGATGATCGCCACGCCGCCGACGAGTTTCGCCAGCCGCTCGGTGAATTTCTCTTTGTCGTAGCTGCTCTCGGTTTGTTCCATCTGCGTGCGGATCTGCTGCACGCGGGCTTCGATTTCCTTCTCGCGCTCTTTGTCGAGTTTCTCGCAGGTGATCGTGGTGTTTTCCTTCTCCACCAGCACCTTGTCGGCTTCGCC
>JBBRUN010000290.1:0-7288 GCA_038247765.1 Gemmatales bacterium
GGATCTTGCCGCGGGCCGAGTCGATTTCGCGCTTCAGGCTTTCGGGGCGTTCGGCGAACGGGTTGAGTTCGTCGATGAGCCCGGCCGGGCCGCAGAGCGTGCAAGCCCGGTCAATCTTCGCGGCGGCTTGATCGAGGAACGCAGCGCGTTCGGTTTCGCTCTTCGCCGGGCGGCTGTACAGGTCCTTAGCTTCCTTCACCAATCGCTCGGCTTCGACCTTGCCTGCCTTGCCTCGGGCGGACTGGCAGTCCTTCACCAGCGACTCGGGCGTGTCGCCGAGCAGGCCCCAGCGGCCTTGCGGATTGTTCGCGTCCGCTTGGCGGGCGAAATCCTGGGCCGCGTCGAACTTGCCTTCGGCGAGGGCCTTGCGGCCTTGCTTGAGGAGTTCTTTCGGGTCGGCGGTGCCGGCGGGTTTGGCCGCTGCCGGGGCGGTCATGCGGGTCTTGCCCGCATCGGTCGGCTTCGTGCCGGTTTGCGCTAAGGCCGTGACCGCGAACGGGCCGGCCATCAATACGGGCGCGAGCAACAACCGTGTCGCCAGTGCCTTCCAACCCCATTTGTTCGCCTGAGACTTCATGGCCTCGTTCCCCTCCGAATGCGAAGACCAGCATATCCCCGGCCCCGTGGGCAGTGTCCCCCGACCCTGCATCACAAGACCCCGGACGCGATCCGCCGAGGGCGGTCGATCCGTTCGTGCGCCGGCCGGAGTGCGGCCGACAGCGAAAGAGACTGTGTGTAAGCGGCGGGTTGATAGCCAGGGGTTCGGAGTGGGTCAAGCGGCTTTCATCACGAAATCCGAGATTCGCCCAGATTTTCTCATCTGTAACGGGCCGGGGGTGTTAAGTTGACAAGGTACAAGCGTCTCCATTGAATGCTCAATCTAGGCAAGCGCACCGCCATCACCTTTCTCGGGATCGTCACCATGAAGCTTCGGGTTTTGATTGCACTGGTCGCCGGTCTGGCATTCCAGGCCGCGGTTTCCGCACAGCCGGCCGCACCGAAGCCGATCTGGGTTTACGCCCACGATTTGAAAGTCCGCAAGGGCGGCGACACCGATTGGGACAAAGCCACGAAGTTCGGCGTGGAGTTCTTCAAAGAGCCGCTCAGCGGAGCGACGCTGGCCATCTCGCAGACCGGCCACATCGCCGTGGTCTCCTCCGGCGAACCGGGCGCGACCAAAAAAGCCGAGTGGCAGTTCGCCCACGACATGCGCGCCCGCAAAGCCGACGAAGACAAGTTCACCAAAGACACCACGAAGTACGGCGTCGAAGTTTTCTCCGATACCGCCAACGGCAAGCTCGTGTACATCAGCCAAGCCGGGGGCCTCGCTTACGGCGCGATCGCGGCGGCCGCCAAAGACAAAGGCCCCGTCTGGCACCACGCCCTCCTCTTGAAGGTGCGCGGCCCGAACGAAGAAGCCTTCGGCAAGGACACCAAGAAGTTCGGCGTCGAAGTTTACAAAGACGAAAACACCGGCGGGCTCGTGTACATCACCGAAGCCGGTTTGCTGAGCACGGGCGCGGCCCCCGCCGTCGCCCCGGAACCGGAGAAGGTCAAGGCGCCCAAGCCGATGTACGGCCTCACCTGCCGGGTGCGCAAAGCCGACGAACCCGACTTCGTCGACGGCAAGACCGCGAAGTTCGGCATCGAAGTCTTCAAAGACGAAAACACCGGCGGCATGATCTACATCAGCGAGACCGGCTCGATCGCCGTCGCCCCGCTGCCGGCCGACCTCAAGGAAAAACAAGGGCTGGAATGGAAAAAGGCGATGAGCCTGAAGGCCCGCCCGGGCGGCGTCCCCGAATTCGCCAAGGCCAACAAGTACGGCGTCGAAGTCTTCGTTGACAAGAACAGCGGCCATTTCTTGTTCATCACCGAGACCGGCGCCATTGCAGTGGTCGGTAAGAAGTAGTGGTCAGTGGTCAGTGGTCGGCCAAGATGACCCAGCTCAGCTGGGTCTTTTTTCATTTTCAGGCCGAACGCCGATCATTGGTCACCGTACACGTCCGGGTTGACGCAATTCGGCAGTCGCCTGCCGTGAACGCCCGCCAGCAAGTTCGCGGCGCACAGGGTCGCCATGGCATTGCGCGTGTCGTGCGTGGCGCTGGCGATGTGCGGGGCGATGACGCAATTCGGCAGTCGATAGAGCTCGTGATCGCTCGGCAGCGGTTCCGGATCGGTAACGTCGATGCCGGCCGCGAAGATGGTACCCGATCGCAGGGCATCGGCGAGTGCGACCTGATCGACGTGCGGCCCGCGGGCCGTGTTGACGAAGACGGCGCTGCGTTTCATCGCGGCGAACTGGCGGGCGCCGAACATCCCTTTAGTCGTCGGGTTCAAATCGGCGTGGACCGACACGAAGTCGCTCTCGGCGAGCAATGTCTCCAAGCTCACGGCGGTCGCGCCGAGTTCGGCGTCGATCTCCGGCTTCGGGCTGCGGGCCGTGTAGAGCACCTTCATGCCCCAGCCGAAGTGCAAGCGCTTCGCCACGGCGTGGCCGATACGGCCCATACCGACGATGCCGAGGGTGCGCCCGACGAGGTCGGCCCCGAGCCAACCCTTCGGTTCCCACGTCAGCCAGCGACCTTCCTTCGCATCGGTCGCGCTTTCGCCAAGCCGTCGGGCCGCGGCCAATAGCAGTGTCACCGCGATGTCCGCGGTGGCTTCGGTGAGCACGCCCGGAGTGTTCCCCACGGGGATTTTTCGCTCCGTCGCTGCGGCGAGGTCAATGTTGTTGACGCCGACGGCAAAGTTGGAAATGACCTTGAGCTTCGGCCCCCCCGCAAGCAGAGCCGCGTCGATTTTGTCGGTCAGCAGCGACACGAGGCCGTCGCAATCGCGGACGCGCTCGCGCAAGACTTCTGGCGACGGCGGCAATCGCTCGGGCCAGACTTCGACCTCGCAAGCGGCCCGGATAAGGTTCAACCCGGCATCGGGAATTTCACGGGCGACAAAGACTTTGGGGCGAGACATGGGCGACTCCGCGTCGGGCTATTTCCATTCTCTATATGGCTATTTCGGTGTCGGGGACAAGCTCACAGAGTTCCCACGAAACGGTTGCGTTTATTTCGATTGCGCGATATGATGCGATAGTCACGAGGAGAAAGACATGGCCACGACGACATCCGCTGAATCCAAATGGCGAGACAGCGCACTCGCTCGGGATTCCGGCGAGCGGCTCGCGCGAGCCGTTTCTTCGAAACCGAACGCGGCGCTGACTATCTCCGTCGGTCCATCGGCCGAGCCAATCACGCTTCCGCCCTCCGCCACAAAAATCCTCATTGATGGCCTTGCGGAATTGGCCAAGGGGAATGAGGTTCGGATGCTGCCTGTGCACGCCGAGCTGACCACCCAAGAGGCGTCCGAACTGCTCAACCTTTCCCGCCCGTACGTAGTCCGTTTACTCGATGGCGGCAAAATTCCGTCCTACAAAGTCGGCACACACCGCCGCGTTCGTTTGGACGACGTACTCGCTTATAAGAGCGAACTCGATGCCGACCGCTTGGATGCCTTGAAAAAACTCGTCGCCGAAGCGCAAGAACTCGACATGGGCTACTGACGTGCGGCCCATCGTTCTACTGGATGCCTGCGTGCTGTACCCGGCACCACTGCGTGACTTGTTGATGTGGTCCGCGAGCCGGGGGATGTTGTCTGCCCGATGGTCGGAGGAAATCCTGAGGGAGTGGACGGAGAACTTACTCCGCAACCGACCCGACTTGAATCGCGAGCGCTTGGAGCGCACCTGCGCCGAGATGAATCGCGCCGTCCCCGACGCTATGGTGACGGGCTACGAGCCTTTGGTGCCGACAATATCTCTACCGGCCTCGGACGACCGGCATGTCCTAGCTGCGGCCATCGAGTGCGGGGCCGAGGTGATTCTCACGCTGAATTTGAAAGACTTCCCCACCCAACAACTTCCGGACGGGATCCTCGCACTCGCTCCAGATCCGTTCCTCGTCCAAGTCTTCGACAACTGTACGGAGGCGATACTAGCTGTTATGGCCGAGCACCGGGCGAGTTTGACTCGGCCAGCAAAGTCCGCTGAAGAGTATGTCGAGGCTTTGCATCATGGCGGGCTGCAAGTCCTCGCCACGCGCGTGGCCGGGCATATCGACCGAATCTGAGTTCCACGCGCCCACCCTAATGTTCCGTCGCTCGAGCTTCGTCACGTCTTGAACAGCGGCACCGGCACCAAGAAAGCGTGCTGTTCGAACAGGCTCCAGACGCCGTTCCAACTCGTGAACTGCGTGAAGAATACCACGACCACGTACGCCGTGGCGGCGGGCCAGAAGACCAAGCGGCCGGTCCAGCGGAAGAAGAAATGCCTCGGTTCGGTGCGGCGATTCGCACGGGCCAACGCCCAACCGGTGAGGATCTTCGACGGGAAAATGAACGACACGAACAGCAAGCTCGGCAGCCACGCCGCTTCGCTCGGCACCGCTTCGATCTTCAACAGGTAGAGCGGCACCGCGAACAGCAGCGTGATCACGAAGGCGAAGGCGTGCAGCCACGGTGAGCGCCGGAACGTCCGGCGGACTTCGAGCCAATTGAAGCCTTCGGCGAAGCGGTTGTGCTCGG
Source organism: Gemmatales bacterium (assembly GCA_038247765.1). Taxonomy (GTDB): domain Bacteria; phylum Planctomycetota; class Planctomycetia; order Gemmatales; family Gemmataceae; genus JALHQU01. Next base: position 4,579 of record JBBRUN010000290.1, read on the forward strand.
CCATCCGCATTTGCAGGAACGGCACATACGGCAGAATCGCGATCAGCATCCCGCCGCCGATGAAGCCGATGATCTTTATGGCGGGGTTGTCAATCCGCCCGAGCGCGATCATCGACACCGGCAGTACGATCCAAATCGCCCCGACCGCGAAGCCGCGCAGGCCGAGCCAGAAGTAGTACGGCAGTCGCAAACCGATGACGGTATCCCACACGGCATCGCGGGCCTTCGCATAGTATCCGCCGCGCAAGATTCGCAACAACAGCCAGACTCCGTTGAGCGGCGAAATGAAGTGCCGGAGTTTCCCGCCGAGCGCGATGGCCATGCCGAGGTGCAAGCCGGTGAGGACGATCAGCGTGAACAAGCCGGCGCGCCAGACTTGCGTTTGCGTGCCGCCGGGATCGACGATCGACGCCGTGTAGGTGTAGTCGGCGAGCAATCGCACGGGCAGCAGGAAGAGCCAACAGGCACCGGCGATGCCGCCGAGGCGGGCGGCGACGCGGATGCCGATGAACGCCTCGGTGAATTTCCGCGTGCGGGCCAGCCGGCCGCCGGCTTCGAGCAAGTAGCCGAGGGTCAGGAACTGCACGACGGGGATCGCGGCCAGAAACGCCAAGCCGACCATCAAGGCCGCAAAGCCGAAACACCATTCGACGAAATTTCCAAATCCTTGGAGCAGCCGAACGAATAACTGTGCTGGGTCGGAAAAATCCAGCGGCTGCGAGCTCCGCACGGGTTCGACGGTGACGATGGGATCGACCGTCGGAATGTCGTGGACGGGGAGTACGGTTGGAATCATTCGGGCGACGGGGATGATCGCGTCGTCGGGCAGAAATTCGAACGGGGCCTGCTGAGCTACGGGGAACGGTGTCGGTGCGGTGCGGTGGCTCATGGAAGAAGTTACCCCCGCGTTGGGAACCGGTTTCGATTTCGCCATCGGAATTCGGAACTCTGAAACCGCCGCTGCGGTTGTGCGGTAAACTGAGTACACCCTACCACAATGAGCCGTCGCCATGCTGTGGGCCAAGAACCTCCTGTTTTGCAGCGTCGTGCTCGGCGGGGCGGTCGCGCTCGGCGTGAATCTCATGCCGCCGCCCGGACCGCAAGGGGCCGCCCGCCACAACGCCCAAGTCTACCAAGAGCCCGGCTTCCGCCAAACCGTTCAACGCGTCGATGCTACCTTCCAACAGCGTTGGGCCGACGACGGCTTGAAAGTCGCCGAGCCGGCGTCTGACCTGCAAATCGCCCGCCGGATCAGTCTCGGGTTGATGGGCACGGTGCCGTCGCTCGAAGAAATCCGCCAGTTCGAAAGCCTGCCGCCGGAAGAGCGCCTGCCGTGGTGGATCGAACACATCCTTCAAGATGGTCGCTATCACGACTACTTCGCCGAGCGACTGGCGCGATCTTACGTCGGCACCGAGGACGGCCCGTTCCTGCTCTACCGGCGCCGGCGCTTCACGACTTGGCTCGCCAACGAAGTCGCCCAGAATCGGCCCTACGATGGCACCGTCCGCGAGCTGATCGCCGGTCGCGGTATCTGGACCGACAACCCCGCCACGAATTTCGTCAGCGTCACCTCGCAGCCCGAAATGGGCAACAAGCCCGACCCCGTCCGCCTCGCCGGCCGGGTGACACGCGCCTTCCTCGGCTTGCGGATCGACTGCGCCCAATGCCACAACCACCCGTTCGCCTCGTGGAAGCAGGACGATTTCGAATCGCTCTCCGCGTTCTTCGGGCAAACCCACCTCGGCTTCGCGGGCATTCAAGACGGCCCCGGCGAATACCAAGTCGACGATAAGAAGCGCGAAGTGATGCGGACCGTCGCGCCGAAAGTACCCTTCTCCGAAGAGCTGATGCCGAAGGACGGCACCCGTCGCGAGCAGCTGGCCAAGTGGGTCACACACCCGAAGAATCCGTACTTCGCCCGCGCCACCGTCAACCGCGTCTGGGCCTTCCTCACCGGCCAACCGCTGCAATCGCCCATCGATAATCTCGAGCCCGAAGGGGCCAGCGGCGGCGATGCGCTCCATCCGGCCATCGGCATCCTCGCCACCGACTTCGCAGCCCACGGCTACGACCTCCGCCGCTTGATCCGCATCATCGCTTCGACCAAAGTATTCCAACTCGACAGCGCCAGCGAGCACGAAGTGACCGACGCCGAGGAAAAGGCCTGGGCCATCTTCCCGTTGACGCGATTGCGACCCGAACAAGTCGCCGGAGGATTATTACAAGCCTCGTCGATCCGCACCATCGACGCCGATACGCATATCCTCTGGCGGACGATCCGGGCGTCGAATCAAAACGACTTCGTGAAGCGCTACGGGGACAGCGGCGAAGACGAATTCGACGGTCGCGGCGGCACCATCCCGCAGCGGCTGCTCCTGATGAACGGCGAACTGATCCGCGACAAAATCAAGGAGTCGCCCTTCAACGCCTCGTCGCGGATCGCGATCCAAGCCCCGAATGAAACCAAGACCCTCGAAGTCGCCTACCTCGGCGTGCTCACGCGCCGGCCGACCCCGGCCGAGCGGACGCATTTCGAACAGTTCCTCGCCGATAAATCCTTGCCGAGATCGCAGCGGATGGAAGATCTTTTCTGGTCGCTCCTCAATTCGACGGAGTTCTCATGGAACCATTGAACCGCCGGAACTTCGTGGCGACCGCCACGCTCGCCGGGGCCACGTGGCTGACGCCCCTCGGCCACATGCTCGCC
>JBBRUN010000291.1:0-7279 GCA_038247765.1 Gemmatales bacterium
GCGGCCCGCGTACTCGCCGAGAAAGCCATCGCGGCCGGGGCGAAGGATGAAGAGCGGATCGACTTCATCGCCAAGCGATTGCTCGCGCGGTCGTTCCGCACCGACGAACTCGCCATCGTGAAGGAATCGCTGACGGCCCTGCTAGCCGGGTACAAAGCGAAGCCGCTGGAAGCGAAGAAGTTGCTCGCCGTCGGCGATACCACAGTGACCGCGACGATCGACCCCGCGACCTTCGCCGCGTGGACGATGCTCTGCAACCAACTGATGAACTTGGACGAGTTCCTGAACAAGTAACGAAACTGAGTCACATCATTGCTTTGATGGGTCTGAGCCGGACGGGTGGGCGACATTGTCACTTCGAACGTCGCTAACGCGTCCGGCTCTGAAATAATGCATCTCAATCGTTGCCACCTTCACGCGGATCATTTCAAGCGCCGACTGTGATGCTGCCGTTGTAGCTCAAGTAGTGAACGCGACGTCTTCCCTGTCGGTGAACGAGAATGTACCGGCGCCGACGGCGGTCGGTTCGAGGATCCCATTCGAAGGGGGCAACACGATGTTGAGGATGTCGCCCGGCAAAGCGGTCGGCGAAGCGCCGACGATGCTGAGCGCGTTGCCCGCGAACGGGGCGATATTGAAAGTATCCGCCGCCGTACCGCCCGTGATCGTCACGGCGTTCGCGGTCGTGAACGTGGCGCCGGTGAGATCGATTGTCGAACCGACGATGTCGGCCGCGCCCGAATCGGCGATGAGTTTGATCGCCGCCGAACCGGATATCCCGAGTTGTGCGGCGATCGTCAAATTGTCCCCGGCCGAAAGGATCAGGCTGTTGGATAGCGAGAAGATGTTTCCCCCCGCGTTGACGATCAGGTTCTGGCCCGCGGTGGCCGAGTCGATCGTGCTGAGGGCAACGTTGGAACCCAAGACGCCTTCGTTGATCGTGAGCGATCCCGCGGCGGCGATGACCAACGACCCGCCGGAAGTCGCGGAGATCCCGGCGACCCCATCGACCGTGCCGACGATCAAGTCGCCGGTGTTCCGCAGGTTGAAACCGCCGTTGACACCGGACGACGCTACGACGCCCGTCGCGGTGTCGATTTCGTCGCTCGTACCGACTCCATCGAACGCGAGGATCGAAAGGTTCGAGACCGTGATATCGATCTGTTCGGTCGGTGTTCCGTCGATGACGGCCCCGTTGGTGATGAGCGCGAGCGTGTCGATGTTGGCCGGGGAGATCGCCGCGCGGAGGGTGATGTCGCCGCGGCCGATGCGCAGGGTGTCGGCGGTGATGAGGTCGAGTTCCGCATCGGATAACCGGAGCGCGTTCGAAGCGACCGACGGGGTGATCGACAGCGTGTAGGTGCTGCCGTTGGACATCGGACTGCCGGGACGGCTACCGTTGAACCTGTCGACACTGAGGAAATAGGCCCCGGAACTGCGGCCACTCCGGTACCGCCGCGAAGGCGCTGGCCGAAGCGAAACCGACGAAGGCCGAAAACAAGAAGCGAATCATCCGCGAACCCTCGAACGAGTTGGGAAGCCGAACCGGACTGATACCGCCGAGACGGAGTCCTGTTACGGGCGTGCGGGCATCGGCACTTTCCGTCGATCCGGGTTCCAGAGCCGGAAGCCGACATCCTTAGGTCTGCCCTCGCGTCGGACGACTTCGCCGCCGTCATCTCGGCCATCTTCATCGACGCTGTATACGACCGCTCCATCGTCTAGAAGGCTGTAGCGAAGGGGTTGCCCGTCGAAGGGATCGAGTAAGTTCTGGGGCATACCGAACTCGGTGAGGTCGTCGAGCTTGGCCGGCCATTTGCCGTGTTTCAGCCGATATCGTTCGCAGGCGATCCCGGCGGCGGTGCAAAGGCATCGGGCTCGGTGGCGGATCTCGGCGGTCGCAACGACCGAGACGACGGGCCGGAGCAGAGTCACGCCCAAAAAATTCTCGCGGTTGCGTAACGGGAGTGTCCATTGTTGGAAGGCGGTCGTTTTTTCGGGGTCGGGGAGTACGAGGAGCGCGGAGAGTTCGTCGAATCGCTCCAGCGCAAACGCGGCCTGATTCGGCAGGAATTGCCGATGGTATTGGTATTGGAGCCGCTCGCGTCTCGTGCCGTGGGAGCGATCGTCATAAATGCTGATCTCGTCCCGGTCGGCCATTACCATGGATTTGTGCATATAGGCCCGCTCGCCGCGCAGAGACGGTCGAACCGGGGCGCTCGTCGATTCGAACAGCATCGAATCTTGCAGCGGCGCCAGAGCTGCGTCGGCCGCGTTCGGGCACCACGCCAGAGTCTGGGCGACAGAATTCATGACTTGAATGACGCACCCGAGCCGGACGAGATATGCGAAGAAGATCGGTTCGAAATCGACCGACCGCGTCAGGTGCAAACCGGATAAGGCAATCGCGAGGGCGCGATCCGCTCGGCCGCCGTAAGCGTGATGCAGGGAATCCCAAGAAAGAACCGACAGAGCAGTGCGAACGTCGTGGCAGTTTTGAATTCGAATGTCGAGCGGGCTTCCCCCGGCATATTCGAACTTGAACCGGCCCCGAGGCGTCGCCGCAGTCCATTGTCGCAGCTCGATCATTCCCGGCTCCCACGCCGGGTAATGCTTTTCCAGCGCACTCCAATCGCGCGGATCGGGCCGTTCGTTCTGACTCCGTGCGGTATCGATGCGTTCGCGGAGTTTCCACGGCGATTGTTCGGGATCGTGCGCCTTCGGAAGCCGGCCGACGATCGCCACGGCCTTGAGCGCCGAGTTCGATTCTGCCGGTGGCACCTTCGAATTGTGCTCCTCGACGATATCTTCTAAGCGCCAGCCTGGGTCGTCCGCGTCCAGCTTCGCGGTTGCCGCATCGAGCTTCTTTTGACCGGAGCGGCGCGTCCACTTCATCTCGCCGAAGCCGACGAGCGGCGCGACCGTGATCAACAGCGCCAAGGCCAACGTGCCGCGTTTGACCCAACGCCAGAAGCGCCGAGGTCTCCGCATCGGCGGGGTCGGACTCGCGACGGATTCGCTCATACCTTACGCCCCGATGTTCGTGATGTCGGCTTTGCGATTCACGCGCTTCAGCAAGCCCGCGAGCACCCGGCCGGGGCCGATCTCGTAGAACTTGTCCACTCCCGTCGCTATCAAGCCGCGGATGGTCGCTTCCCAGAGCACCGGCGACAGGACTTGCTTCACGAGCAGCGGGCGAATCTCGGCGGGGTCGATGTGCGGTTTCGCATCGACGTTCGACCAGACCGGAATCCGTGGCGATTGGATCGTCACCTTTGCCAGAGCTTCCGCGAGGCGGTCGTCGGCCGGTTTCATCAGGACCGTGTGGAAGGCCCCGGCGACCGCGAGCCGTGCGGTGCGAATGCCCCCGCGCGTCAGGCAGATTTGCTCGAAGGCATCGAGCGCGGCGAGCGTGCCGGAGACGACCGTGTTGCCGGGGCAGAGCAGGTTGGCGATTTCGAGCGTGCCGGCGGAGCGCGCTTCGGCGGCGAGCACCGCGACTTCGGATGGCTCTAAGCCGAGCACCGCGATCATGCCGCTGGGCGTAGCGAGCGCCGCGGCCTGCATCGCTTCGCCTCGGGCCTTCACAACCTGCAGCGCCTCGCGGAACGAGATCGCCCCGGCGAAGACGAGGGCCGTGTATTCGCCGAGGCTCAGACCGGCGGTTGCGGCGACTTTCAGAACCGCCTCCGGGGTCGTGGCCTTCAGCGATTCCAGCGCGGCAAGGCTCGCCACGAAGATGGCCGGCTGGCTGGCGTCGGTTTCGTTCAACCGCTCGGCCGGGCCATTGATGCAGAGGCCCAGGATGTCATAACCGAGGATCTCGGCGGCTTCGTCGAACAAGGCCTTGGCGGCGGGCAGGGTCTCGGTCAGTTCGCGGGCCATGCCGACGGACTGGGCACCTTGGCCGGGGAACAGGAAAGCGGTGTTCATCGAATGAGCAATCGTATTTGGGGAAGGTACCCAGACCGTCGCGGTGCCGGTCCGGGGTTCCGTTCAATCGTCATCGCCGATCGCGGGCAGCTTCGCCAATTCTTCGACGATGCGGTCGTTCAACCGACTTCGCACATCCTGCGCCGCGACGGCGAGGGCGTTGGCGATGGCGCGCTCGTCGCTGCTTCCGTGGCAGATGATGCAGACGCCGTCGATGCCGAGCAGCGGGGCACCCCCGGCGGCGCTGTAGTGGAACTTGCCGATGAGCTGCTTCATGGCGTCCGCGGCGAGGGCTTTTTCGGTCGAGAGAACGCCGACGATCTCGCGGGCCACGAGGCTCATGATGAACTCGAAAACTCCCTCGGCGTGCTTCAGCAACACGTTGCCGACGAAGCCGTCGGTGATGATGACGTCGACTTCGCCTTTATGGACATCGCGGCCTTCGACGTTGCCGATGAAGCGATCCGCGAACGGGCTGTTGCGGAAGAGGGCGTACGTCTTCTGAACGAGTTCGTGCCCTTTCCCCTCTTCTTCGCCGACGTTCATCAGGCCGATTTTCGGGTTCTCGACGCCGAGGCGGTGCTTGGCGAGCACGCTCCCCATCACGGCGTACTGTAGCAGGTGCGACGGCTTGGGGAAGACGTTGGCGCCGACATCCATCACGACGCAGTTTCCCTTGGCCGTGGGCATCAACGTGCCGATGCCGGGCCGGCGGACGCCTTTGAGGTAGCGGCGGGCGAACAAGCCGGCGCCGACGACGGCCCCGGTATTACCGGCGCTGACGAGGCCGTCGGTCTTCTTGGTGGCGGTGAGTTGCCAGCAGCGGGATATGGAATTGTCCGGCTTCTTCCGCAGCGCTTCGACCGGTTTTTCGTCCATGCCGATCACGCCGGCACTGGCGAAGATTTCGATGCGCTCGGCGGGGAAGACGTGGGTGGCCAGACTCGGTTCGATGAGCGCGGGATCGCCAACTAGCACGACGGTGAGATCGGGGACGGATGCGAGGGCTTGCAGGGCGCCGGCCACGTTCGGCCGCACCCCGTGGTCGCCGCCCATCGCGTCGAGCGCAATCCGCATCGGCCTTACTTCCCTTCTTCGACTTCGGCCATCACGATGGCGTCGCGGCCTTGGTAAAAGCCGCAATTGCCGCAGACGCGGTGGGGCAGAATGGGGTCTTGGCAGCGCGGGCAGTACTGGATGCCCTTCGGCTTGATGTTGTGGTGACTCCGCCGGTGCCCCTGGCGGGATTTCGACGTGCGTCGCTTCGGTACTGCCATGACTGCCTCAAAAACGATCCGGACGCCGGAGAAAACGAAGAATATCAAACTAGTGGCGAAGCCGCCATCTGTCAAGGAGGGACGCCGATACGGGTGTTGCGACGATTCTCGGAGGTTTTCGTAGGGCGGGTGAAGTCTTCGGAACGCGCCGCTGGAAGGAAGTGGCCATACCCTTCTCGCCGGTTTCTGGGTCGCGCCAGCGCAAACCCATAACGACACTTGCTTTGCACGTGGTACGAGCTTCGGCATGCCCTTGGAGCCAACTTTAGCTTTTAGGTTTCGGTCATTCTGCATACCCCCCCTGCCGAAAGCAGCGAAAGCAGCGAAAGCTCCGAAAGCGAAAGCTAAACCGCATTGCCGATCGTTGATTCTTGGAGTTTCTTCGCGAAAACCGTTATCGTAGGTCACGCTCGGCCTTGCGCCGGTGAGAATCCGGTACGGGAACGGCGCCAGGCCGAGCTTGCTGACAAAACCTCCACGAATCGTTGCTACACCCCGCCGATACCCCGCCGATTCGCGCATTGCGATGGAATTGCCGTCTCCGGCGAATGCCACCGTCCCGTCACTTCCGAGCGCTTTGTGCGAGCACGACGGAACTCTGCGAAGTACAATGGTGTCTAACTGGATACGGACAGCCCGCGGCGAATCGGAGACGGAACCATGCAGCGCTCGGTATTCGCGACCTGCCCGGGGTGCCAAGAGGTACTCCGCATCCCCGCGACTTGGGCCGACAAGGCCGTAAAATGCAAGAAATGCGGGTCGATCGTCCGGGCTACCGGCAAGGCCGTGCCCGCCTCGGCCAACGGCGCGGGTGTGCCGAACGCCTTCGATTTCGAAGAGCCGGTTTCCGACGAGCCATCGCCGTTCTTGCCCGCCGCCGAGACGCCGCCATCGATTCCTACTCCGCCCGCTTACGGCCCGCCGCCGATGCAACCGCCGGCCGTGGCCCCCGGGTACCCGTACGGCCCGCCACCGGGCTACCCGTACCCGATGCCGACGCAGTCGGGCTATGCCCCGGCTCCCTACGGTTATGCCCCACCGCCCGGCTATCCCGGTGCACCACCCGGCTATCCAGCGCCCCCACCCGGCTATCCGTACGCTCCGCCCCCGGGCTATCCGGGTGCGCCGCCCGCATCCTACGCCCCGAACCCCTACGGCTATGCGCCACAGGCTCCACCTTCCTTCGCGCCGGCGCCGACATCCATCACCGAAAACTTCGCCGACGCGCCGAAGATCAGTTCGAAACGCCGTTACAAGAAGGGCAACAACACGCTGAAGCTCGCCGTGATGGGCGCGTTCTTTGTGTTCGCCGCCGGCCTGGTCGTCGCCGGGATCCTGTTCCAAGATAAATGGGGCCCGATGGTCGGCCTCAAAAACAAACCGAAACCGACCGAGCCCGATGCCCAAGGCACGAATCCCGGCGCCGCCCCGGCGAAGCCGGGGTCGGGTTCGACGGCCAACCTCTCCGCGCCCTACCCGCGCCGGATGCTCTTCATCAGCGTCACCAAGTACCTCTATTGCAACACCCTCACGGGCGGCGTCAACGGCGGGCCCAACGGCAACGGCCGCTCGGAACTCGTCGAAGCCGCGAAACAACTCGCGTTCCAGTTCCGCGTGCCGACGGACAAAGACAACAACCAGCTCTTCATTCTCACCGATGCCGACGGCAAACTCGCATCCGGTGCCGGTCGGCTCCCGATGCTCAAAGATGTCGTGCTCGACACCGCCAAACGCTTCGCCGAGAGCAGCCGGGGGCAAGATCGCGTCGTCTTCTACTTCGGCGGCCACGCCGCGATGAAAGACGGCAAAGCCTATCTCGTGCCGGTCGAAGGCGACTTGAACGAACCGGAATCGCTGCTGCCGCTCGACGATTTCTTCACGGTCGTCAAGGACTGCCCGGCCCAGCAGAAGGTGATTCTTTTCGACGTTTGCCGGGTGAACACCGACGGCAACGTCGTCCGCCCCGGCAGCGAGCCGATGAGCGAAGACCTCGAAAAAGCCCTGCTGGCGCCGCCGGCGGGGGCGAACATCCAAGTGATCACAGCGTGCAGCGCCGGCCAGAACGCCGC
>JBBRUN010000292.1:0-7228 GCA_038247765.1 Gemmatales bacterium
CGGGCCTTTGAACAAGCCGATCCGGGGCAAAAGTATCAAGCTGCAACCGGGCGAAACTTACCGCGAATTCCAATTGCTCGCCGGCAGCAAGAACATCGTCATCTACGATTCGGACAAACCCGACAACCCGCTGACCCGCGACAAAATGGCTTGGGCCAAAGACGATGCGACCTTCGCGGTGAAAGCCGACGGCAAAGCGATGAAGCTCGTCGCCGATGACGAAACGATGAAAGTGAAGAAATAAGCACTCACTTCACCGTGACTCGCAGAATCTTTCGTCCCAAACGGATGACCAAGCCATCGGCGAAGGGCACCATCGCCTTGAAATCGCTGGGTTTGGTGCGATCCGGGCCGTAGTTGAAGGCGCCTTCTTCGACCTTCTTGCGGGCTTCGCTGTTGCTCTTGGCCAATCCCGCGAGCATGATCAATTTCAACACGCCGATTTGCCCGTCCACAACGTCGGCGGCGGGGATGGTCACCTCCGGAATATTCTCCGGGTCGCCCTGCTCTTCGAATTGTTTTTTCCAATCGGCGAGCACCGCCTCGGCCCCGGCGTCGCCGTGGAACCACTTCACGATCTCGGCGCCCAGACGCTTCTTCGCTTCGTTCGGTTTACCGACGAGGATCGCCGCGATTTCGCCTTCGCTCAAATCGGTTAGCAGTGTGAACCATTCGCGCATTAAGCCGTCCGGGATACGCATCGTCTTACCGAACTGGTTCATCGGAGGCTCACCGACGCCGATGTAGTTCCCCAAACTCTTGCCCATCTTCTTTTCGCCGTCGAGGCCGCGCAAGATCGGCAGCGTCATCGGTACCTGCGGCGCTTGCCCGGCATCCTTTTGCAGATCGCGGCCGACCATCAGATTGAACAGCTGCTCGGTGCCTCCGAGTTCGACGTCGGCCCGGATTTCGACGCTGTCCCAGCCCTGCATCAGCGGGTACAGGCACTCGAGCAAGTAGATGGGCGTGCCGGACTTCACGCGGTTGGCGAAGTCTTCCCGCGCCAGTATCTGCTGCACCGTCGTTTTCGCCAGCAGTTGCAGCATCTCGTTGAAGCCGAATTTGCCGAACCAATCGCGGTTCGGCCGAATTTCGGCCTTCTCGATGTCGACGACTTTCGCAATCTGTATGAGGTAGCTCTCGGCATTCTTGGCGATCTGCTCTTCGGTCAGTCCATCCCGCGACGAATCCCGACCCGAAGGGTCGCCGACTTGCGCCGTGGCCGTGCCGATGATGAGCACCGCCGTGTGGCCGAGTTCTTGGAATTGCCGGAGCTTCCGCAGCGGCACGGTGTGCCCGAGGTGCACATCGAAGCCGGTGGGGTCGATGCCGTACTTCACCCGCAGCGGTTTGCCGGTGGCCCGGCTCTTCTCGAGTTTCTGTTTCAACTCGGCGAAGGTTTCGACCTGCGCCGCACCCCTCAGCAGGATGGCGAGTTGATCATCGGCGGGGGCGAATTCGGGCATGGCGGGTTCCGGAAAACGGCGTTCATTGGCGAGTGCCGTTAGTTTATTGGCCGTGATTGGAGCGGGTGAAGTCGTGCGTCCAACCTTGCGGTTGCAGTGGTGTCACGCCGGTGGAATCGCGGAGCCACAGGCCGGATTCGACGATAGTGCCGATGCGGATCGCATGCGGAAGATCGATGAGTTTGACAGCCTCGGCTTCCGATGTCGTGAAAATCAATTCGAAATCTTCGCCGTCGGTCAGGGCGTGGTGCAGCGGCGATGTGCCGGATTGTCGAGCCAACAATTGGGCATCCGGATGGATGGGGATCGCGTCCGCGTCGAGGATCGCCCCGCATCCGCTAGCGTCGAGGATGTGCCCGAGATCGGCGGTCAGACCATCGCTGATATCGATGCAGGAATTCAACGTCGCCGATCCGATGAGTTGCTCGATCTCGTTCAGTCGCGGCCGGGCGTTCAAATGCCGGCCGAGGATACTGCCACCGCAGGGGCCGGTGATGAAGATTGCATCGCCGAGTTTGGCCCCGGAGCGCAATAGCGGTGCCCCGGCCCTTTCACCCAATACCGTGACGGACACGACCAATCCGCCGGGCCACGAATTGGTGTCCCCACCGACGATAGACACGCCGAATTTCCCGGCCATTTCTTCTAAACCGAGGTAGAGTTCGCGGGCGAACCCCGCCATCGATGGCGACTGCGGGAGCACCAAGCCGACGAGAGCCGCCGTGGCCCGGCCACCCATCGCGGCGATGTCGCTGAGGTTCACAGCCATCGCCTTCCGGCCGATTTGCCGGGGGCTGGCTTGATCCAATAGAAAATCGATGCCTTGGGTGAGGACATCGGTGGTGACGAGGAGTTTTCCGGTTGTCGGCATCAACACGGCGCAATCGTCCCCGGGGCCTACCGTGACGCCCGGCGATTCGGCGCTTCTGGCACGCAACCAGCTAATGAAATCGAACTCGGCTGACAAGGTTCACCCCGATTTTCAGGCCCCGGCAAGAATATTGTTGATCGGATAGCCACAGAGTACACAGAGAGAACAGACAATAATCGCTGGATCGGTATCCGTTCTCTAAATTCCTCTGCGTGCTCTGTGGCAACTGTTCCTGTCCGGCCTGATTCTTGTCGGGAAGAATTCACGAGTTACTCGGAATTTTCTCACCGGGCCGCGAAGGATGTTCTACAGTTGTTAAACTTGCGACTTTCCCTATTCGGAGCGAATCCGGCATGACCCCGACCCGCACCCTGGCGGTTGAGATGGACGACGAAACCTTCCGGGCCAGCCCGCTCATCGCGAAAACCTTCGGCGAACCGAAGTTCCACACCGAAGGCGATATCGCTGCGGTGGCGTTCGCCGCGGACGGGACGATTTGGTCCGTTGACGAAGCGGGCCTGCTCCGGCAATGGTCGGCCCAAGGGCGATCGCTGAAACGGTCGTTCCTCAGCGATCTCGAAACACTTTGGTGCTTCAGTAGCGGGGCCGACTTGCTCGCCAGCGGCAACGATGACCTGCTGATTTGGAATACGGCCGAAGGGCAACTGTTGTCCCGGATTCCGCAACCGGGTTGGGTCTCGGCGCTCGCTTTCAGCTCGGACGGTGGCACCGTCGCCTGCGGGCACGACGACGGTTTCGTCCGGCTCTGGGATGTCCGCACCCAACGGCAAGTCGGCGAAATCCCAGCCCATGCCGACGCCGTCTCGGCGATTCAATTTTCGGCGCAGGGCGACCGTATCGCCACGGCCGGGGAAGACCGCGTCGTCCAGGTATGGAACGCGGAAACCCACAAATTGCTGGCGACGCTCAAGAGTCATACCGACCGCATCCCGGCGCTGACGTGGTCCCCCGACGGCAGCTTGCTCGTCTCGGCTGGCTGGGATACCTCGGCACGCGTCTGGCGGCCCGGCGTGAGCGCCGAACCGGAGATGCTCTTGAATAGCCACGCCGATCAAGTGTTGTGCGCGACCTTCAGTATCGATGGCAAACTCCTCGCGACGGCCGATTCCGAAAACGACGTTTATCTGTGGTCGAGTGCGGCCAGCGGCAAAGTCCGGCACGCCCTGAGGGGCCATGCCGGGGAAGTTCGGTCGCTGGCATTCAACCGCGACGGCACGATACTCGCCTCGGCCGGAGCCGACCGGGTCATCCACTTGTGGGACACCCGCGAAGGCAAACTCCTCGCCGGGCCGAACCCGACGGGCAAACACGGCTTGGCGGTGGTACCCGGAGCGAACCCCCTACTGGCGAGCACCGGCGGCCCTAGTTTGCGGGTGTGGGCGTTGGCGACCGGCGACGAAGTCGCTCCGAGCCACGATGGCCCGGCCTTCTCGGTCGCCGCCAGCGATACGGGCCGCTGGCTCGCCGTCGGTGGAACCGACCATCGCACGCGCCTCTACGACCTCACACAACCGGCGCCGGCCCCGAAATTCCTCGAAGCGACCAAACCGCCGGTCGGGGCGCTCGCTTTCGCCCCCGGTGGGAAGTTCCTCGTTCAAACCAGCCCGGCCGATGGTCTGGCGTGGATTTGGAAGCCCGAAGGCACCGAAGCGGAATTGATCCTAATCGAAGCCGCCGACGGGTGCACACTGGAAACGGTGGCGGTTCACCCGGATGGTAACCGCGTCGCCGTAGGCGGCGCCGATGTGCTTTCGACCGGCGAACGCGACGGTGCCGTCTGCATTTGGGATTTGACCACCAAAGAGAAACTGGCGACCTTCGATACGGGGGTGTACGCACTCGCCTTCGATCCGCAGGGGCGGTTCCTCGTCGGCGCCGGCCTGACCGATCACGTCCACGTCTGGGACTTGGCCACCGAGACCGAAGTCTTTACGCTCGATGGCCACCAAGAGCGGATCAACACTGTCGCCTTCAGCCCCGATGGCAATTACCTGCTCTCCGGCGGCGACGATCAAACCGTCCGCGTTTGGGATCTCCTCAGCGGCCGGCTAATCGTCATCCGCGAGTTCGACACGCCAATTCAGGGTCTGGCCTTCAGCGTCGATGGGCAAACGCTATTCACCGCCAACGGCAACACGACCTGCTATCAGGTCGATTTTACGAAGCTGCTGGAGGATTGAAAAAACACTCGAATCGGAATGAGCACTGAATTCCGATTCGATTTCGCTTGACCACGCTTTCGCCATCGGTTTAGATTAACTAACAACACATCTGTGTGCAGGGAATGTTAAAACGATTCCTCCGCCAGTCGAGCCCGGCCAATCGACCCCGGATTGCCAAGCCGAATCTTTTGCAATTGGAAGACCGGCTCGTTCCCGACGCGAATTCGGTGTTGCCACCCGATCCGATTCCGCCACCGGCGAATCCGACCCCGCCGGTCGTAGCCCCGCCCATTTCGATCGATTGGAATGCCGACGATTGGTCGTGGCTCTACGCCGTCCCGACGTTCGATGATCCCGATTCCCCGATCGACCCGGAAACCGGTGAAGCCCCGCCTGAACCGGAAGTGCCACCGCCGGGGGGGTTCGTATCTTTCTGGGGACGTGTCTTTGCGCCGAACGACGCGGCGCCCCCGCCTCCGCCCGCGTACGTGTCCACGGTAATACCGCTTCCTCCTCCCGTCGCGTCTCCGACACCACCGCCGCCCGCCCCGGCACCCGCGCCGCCCGCCTCGATCCCTGCCGCGCCGACTCCGGCTGTCTATTCGGGCTACTCCGGTACGGGTCGCAACGACAAATGGAAGGATCACTCGGCCGAAGATCTCATTCAACTCACCGTCAACCGTTACGGCGATGGAGGGGCGACTCTCGTCCGCTTAATGTTCGACGCTGGCTACCGGGTCGAGCACGGCCGGTTGGGCGGTTTCGGTTCGTATTCGGTCAGCGGGAATGCGATCCGAGTTTACGATGGCCACACGTTTCAAAACCGCACGATGTACGACGCCGCCACGGCGCTATTCACGGCTCTGGGCAGTATCCGCGGAGAAATGGAAACGGCCCGTCGCAACCGCAACATCGATTCCATGAAGCCCGCGCCGACGGCGGCGACGGCCGTGTTGGTCGATAGCCGGGATCGGATCGTAACGTCCGAAGATCCGAGCGGGCGAACACTGGTTTATTACGTCCGGACGTACTATTACAGCGCAGATGACGCGCCGCGTTGGCTCGGCGAACTCATCACCGTGGACGGGTTCCAATACGTCCAGAGGGGCGAGCGGGTCGTGCCGCTGGCGACGGTGCAGGAGCGGGCCGGTTTCGGGTTTGGGACAACCCGGGCACCACGAATGCATACTGGGGCACGTACTTCGCGGATCGCTCCGTCGATCTGGCGAAGCCGATTGCGGAACTGCATCGGCGCGGATCGATTGTTCGCTGAACTCAGGAACCGGCACCCAATCGAGGGCTCCCGCCTGTTGAACTTGATGGCGCAAGCCGGGGTGACCTTCCAGATCAGCCGCTATACGGTCGTCTGTAACAATTCGTTTTGAACGGTTTGAACGTTCGCCGGGAATCAAGCTACGACACAGCGTTCTACAATTCAGGGATTCTGTAGGTCAGGTCACCCGGCACGAGGTCACAATGTACTTACCAAACAACGCAACGATGTACGAAGTGCTTCACGAAATGCATCACCTTCGACACCACCTCGATGATGCAAGAGGCTTTTTTCGATTGACTGAGGAAGCCCGCGAATACGAAGTATACGTTCGCATGAGAGAATCGCCATACTGGCAGTATTTTTCTGCTGAAGAGCGTACCGACGCCTTCAACCAAGTTGCAAGATTCAACCCGAACTATATTCATCCAAGTCCATAGCTTTTATGGAGGTGACTCTATGCAGGAAAGAATATTACAGCTGGCCGCAGATTTTCTTGCGGATCAGGGCGTTACGTACGCACGCATGCGAGGAATCGTATTTGTCAGACCAGAAAACAGTCTGAATTAGATATCACTTTTTCAAGACAACAAGCAACGCAAGGCTGGGCTCTGGAAAATCGATATCGAGCGAAGATTGCTCTCAAAAGATGAAATTGATTCGGGGAATGTATTTTGCATATTCATCGATCCCGAAACGGGTGAATGCGCACCGTTTTACCCGATTTGATCAAAGCGGTACCGACTTGGAAGCCTGATTTTGCTTTTGCCACAAATTCGGTCAATTCTTTCGAATAAAAGGGTCGCACCACCCGTCTGCATTTTGTGCGTTCTCTCTGTGAGGAGTGCGTACACGACTCTCTTAACCGCTTTTTTGGGGATTTCGTTATGGTTCGCAAGTTGTTGCTCGCCGTGCTCGTCGCTTTCACCGGTTCCATGGCCATCGCCGCCGAACTGAAGTCCGGCCCGCAAACGGGCGAAAAGCTCCCCGGCCCGTTCCACCCCCTCAACATCAACGGTAGCGAAGCCGGCCAAAAGGCCTGCTTGTACTGCAAGAACGGGGACAATCCCGTCGCCATGGTCTTCGCTCGCACCACCGGCTGCGAAGGTACCGCCAAGCTGATCATGAAGCTCGAAGAAATCGTCGCCGCCAACGCCAAGAGCGAAATGGGCAGCTTCGTGGTGTTCCTCACCGACGACGACAAAGCCGGCGACGAACTCAAGAAAATGGCCGAAAAAGCCAAGTTGAAGAACGTTGTTCTCTCGATCGACACCCCGGCCGGCCCGAACAAGTACAACGTCTCCAAAGACGCCGACATCACCGTCGTCCTCTACAGCGAACGCAAAGTGGTCGCTAACCACAGCTTCGAAAAAGGCAAGATCACCGACAAAGACATCGAAATGATCGCCAAAGAAGCCACCAAGCTCGGCAGCAA
>JBBRUN010000293.1:0-7227 GCA_038247765.1 Gemmatales bacterium
CGGCCGATTCCGATCATCACGCTGACGGCCCACGCCATGGCCGAAGACCGCGAGTTGGCCATCGCCGCCGGTGCCGACGAGTACGAGAGCAAACCGGTGGATTTGCTGAGGTTACTGGAAAAGATGAGCATCCTGCTCGCCCCGAAACCGGCGGCACCATGAGCGATCCAACCGACAGCGCGCCCGATCTCCAACGGCGGGCCTGGTTCGCGTACGTTCGCCAAGAACTGACGACGTCCGCTCATGCGCTCGCGGAATGCACCCACCAGTTTGCGGAAACCGCCGCATCCATCGGCGAGGCCGACCTCGCGGAGATGGCCGAGCGGATCCGTAACCGGGCGGATTCGCACCGTGATCAAGTCGCCCATTTCGCGGAGCACGGCCTCGAATTGGCGACGCCGGCGGAGCGGAAAGTAATCCGCCACGATCTGCGCGGCGGAGTGAGCTACATCGTTTCGGCGGCTGAAGATTTGCAAGAGTGCTACCCGGACGAACGCCGGCTCGACCTTGGATTGCACGACATCCTCCGGATCGCGCATACGATCATCCGGCAAATGGAAATGCTGCTGAAAGACGCTTCGAGCGACAGTGTGGCGAACCCGATTCGGGAGACGCTGGCCCGCTGGCCCGCCGCGATTGCGGGCGCCGTCGCCTCGGCCGGTCTGGCCGCACCGGGGCGCATCCTCATTGTCGATGACAACGAATACAGCCGCGAATTGATGGCGAAGCAACTCCGGCAGCAAGGTCAAACCGTCGATACCGTGGCCGGTGGCCAAGCGGCGCAAGCCCTGCTCACGGACGCCGATTCGCCACCGGTCGATGTCATCGTCACCGATGTGCTGATGCCCGGCATCACCGGCTTGGATCTGCTGAAGTGGTTGAAGGCCGATCCGCAATTCTGGCCGATCCCCGTGATCATGGTCTCCGCGCTCGGCGACGAAGACGGCGTGCTCGCTTGCATCGGTGCGGGCGCGGAAGATTACCTGATCCGGCCGGTGCGCGCCGATTTGCTGCGGGCGCGGATCGCGGGGAGCTTGGAAAAGAAACGCCTCCGCGACCGCGAGCTCGAATACCAAGCCCGGATCGACCGGCTCGTGCGGGCGATGTTCCCACCGGCCGTCGTCGACGAGTGGCGGCAAACCGAAACCATCCGGCCGAAGCGCCACGAGAAAGTCGGCGTGCTCTTCACCGACATCGTCGGCTTCACCACTTGGTGCGAGAACTACCGCGACCGACCCGAACTCGTCGTCGATACCCTGCAAGCGCTCATCCGCCGGTTCGAAGACGTCTCGCGGCGCTTCGGCGTGCAGAAAATCAAAACCATCGGCGATGCCTTTATGGCCGTCGCGGGGTTGTCCGAGTGCGATCCGAATCCGGCGCTCACGTTGTTGAAGTGCGCCGTCGCGTTGATCGCCGAGACCGAAGCCCACGCCGCGGGCTGGACCGTCCGCGTCGGTATCCACGTCGGCCCGGTGGTCACCGGAGTTTTGGGGCAAACGCAATTCAGCTTCGATGTCTGGGGGCAGACCGTCAACGCCGCCGCGCGGATGGAATCCAACGGTCGGCCCGGCCGGGTGACGCTCAGTGCCGAAGCTTGGAGCGATGTCGAAGGCGTCGCGGAAGGAACCTCTCGCGAGGCCAACGTGAAGGGGCTCGGGGCCATCGCCATCTGGGATTTCGACCGCTTCCGCACCATCTGACAATTCCGCCCGGTGTGGAACCCCCCCGAAATACCCAATCGGATTTGCGGATTAGCCCGTTTGAACTATGCTTGCGATGCCGCAACCGTGCGCGGTGTTGTATGGAACGAACTCGGCCTTCGGTTGAACTCGATGACCCTCGCGGAAGACACGGCGTCCGAACTGCTGAGGGGGATCCGCCACCCGAACCCGGCCGTGCGCCTGAAGTCGGCCAAGGGCTTGGCGAAACTCGCCCATCTGTCGCCCGAAGCTTTTCCGATATTACTGAGTGCCACCGATGACCCCGAGCGCGGCGTTCGCGAGGCCAGCGTGCAAGCCTTGGGCATCTACGGGCAAGAAGTCCTACCGACACTCACGAAGCTTTTGGCCCACCCCGACAAGTACGTCCGCCGCAACGCCGTGTGGGCCATCGGCAAGTTCGGCCCGGCGGCCCGCTTCTCCCAAGCGGCGCTGTGCAACGCCTTGAATGACGCCGATCCACGGACGTCCGCCGGGGCGGCGCAAGCGCTCGGGAGCATGGGCCACGTCGCCGGGTCGGCCGTGCCGGCCTTGGTCGAAGCGATGCGCGGCACCAACGTCGTGCTCTGCCGATTAGCCTCGAAAGCGCTCAGCCAGATCGGGGCGCCGGCGCTCGATTCGCTGGTGGAAAATTTGCGTCACGCCGATCCGTTCGTGAGGGCGGAAGCCGCGCTCGCACTCGGTTGGATGGGGCCCGCCGCCCAGGAGGCCGCATCGGAACTCGTGCAGTTGGTCGAAGCCTACCGGCCGAAAGTCTTACCGAGGCAACCGGTTCCCAACTACGCGGATCACAGCGGCATGGTGACACCGTCCGCCCCGCCTTCCACCAACCCGCAATCGTCCATCGAAACGGCCCGGCTGAACGGGATCCAAGCGCTCGGCCGCATCGGTTCGGGGGCCGCGGCTGCGCTGGCGATGCTGAAAGAAATCGAGGGTTTCGAGGGGGAGCCATTCCGCGCGATGGCCGCGTTGGCCATTCTGGAAATCGAATCGGAAGGTCAGTAGTTCCGGGCGAACTTCGCCCGCAGTGTCGCGATCTGTTTCCAACGCACATCGTCCGGCCCGTCGGCTTGGAAGCGCAGCGACTCGCCGGTGATCGCTTCGATCAGCCGCAGCGCCAAGTGACGCAATTCGAGTTCGCGTCGCTCCAAAGCTTCCAGCAACACCGGGATCGAATCCCGGCCCCGGGCCGTCAGTTCGGTACACGCAGTCTGCATCTGCGTGCGGTCGAGCAGCAAATCGATCCAGCGCCGCAATTTTTCTTGTTCCAGCAATTGCTGGGTCGAGCCGCCGAACACCGTGCGATGGGTCGATGCCGTCGGCGGGGGTGGCGGTAAGTTCCGTGCGACCGCGGCAGGCGCCTCGGTGGCGAACGGCGTCGCCGACGACAGGGGAATGATCGCGTCGGGCTCGGCGTAAGCTCGAGGCGGCGGCGGAGCCGGGCGGACGCGGGCCGTAACGCCGCTGCGCGAGAAACCTTCTTCTTCGAAGGTATCGCCGAGGTAGCCGTCGATGGCGACTTTGTTCCGTTTCAATTCGTCCGGCGTGCCGTGGGCCACGACTTTGCCTTCGATGATGAGGTAGGCCCGATCCGCGATCTTCAGCACTTCGCGGACGTCGTGGTCGGTGAGCAGAATGCCGATGCCCTGATTGGCGAGCTCGCGGATGTTGTGGCGGATGTCTTCTTTCGTCAGCGGGTCGACCGCCGCGAGCGGTTCGTCGAGCAAGATGAGCAGCGGTTCGCAAACGAGACAGCGGGCGATTTCGAGGCGGCGTTTTTCCCCGCCGGAACAGCGGGCCGCCGGCGTCTTGCGAACTTCCAGCAGGTTGAAGCGCTCGAGCGTATGCTCGGTGCGCTCGTGCCGTTCGGCGCGCGTGAGGGCGCGGCCGAGTGTCCGACTGCGCGGCAGGGCTTCGAGGATCGCCAGCAGATTTTGTTCGACCGACAGCTTCCGGAAGATGCTCGGCTCTTGCGAAAGGTAACCCATCCCGAGGCGGGCTCGGCGGTACATCGCCAGCGGAGTGATGTCGTTGCCGTTAAAGAGGACTTTGCCGTCGTTCGCGGTGATTTGCCCCGTCGTCATGCGGAAGCTGGTCGTCTTGCCGGCGCCGTTCGGCCCCAGCAGCCCGACGACTTCGCCGGGGTTCACATCGTATGACACCCCATCGACGACCTTGCGGTCGCCGTACCACTTCACCAATCCGCGGGCTTCGAGCAATGGCATCCCGGCGATCTCCCCAACCGTCCATAAGTGCAATTGTAGCTACCCGATCCCGCGAAACCGAACAAGGCGAATGGAAAAGTGGGTGTAGCAACGTAGCAACGCCATTCTCGTACCGGATTGACACCGGCGTCACGCTCAGCGTGACCTAAACAAATGGCCCTTCGCAACGAAACTCCAAGAATCGTTGCTACACCCTTGGAGAGCGAGCACAGCGATCGGCCGTACGGTTTTGCTTTCGGAGCTTTCGCTGCTTTCGCTGCTTTCGCTGCTTTCGCTGCTTTCGCTGCTTTCGCTGCTTTCGCTGCTTTCAGCAGGGGGGGTGTGCAGAATGACCGAAACTGAAAGCTAAAGATGGCTCAAAGGGCATGCCGAAAATCGAACCAATGGCAACGATTCTTGGAATTCTAACAAAACCTCCAAGAATCGTTGCTAGCCCCTCCAATACGATGTTGCGCTCGACGAGGTCGATGGACAAACTGGGTCGCATTCCGCTCGCACGCGGGTTCGTGCTCGGGCTGTCCGCTCGTTTTCCCTTCCCCGAGATAGGCTTCCCGAACGCGGTCCGGTGAGCTCAACCGGTGAGGCCTTTCAAAAACGCCTTCATCGGCGGACCGTGGAAGCGCAGTTTGCTCCAGACGACCGCGATCGTGCGCGACGGTTTCTCTCCGGCGAGCGATCGGAACACCAGTCCGGGCTGGCCGCCTTCGGGGATCGCCATCGCGGGAACCAGCGATAAGCCTTGCCCCAGCCGGATCAATTCCAACACCGTGCCGAGTTGGTGCAAGCGCGCCGTGACCAAAGGCGCGAGAGCGTGGCGGGCGCAGAAGCTCATGACGGTGCCGCTGAGGCAGTGCGCTTCGTGCAACAGCACGAAGGGTTCGTCGGCCAAGTCGCGCATCCGCACCTGCGATTTGGTCGCCAACGGATGGCCCGCCCGCACCGCCAGTAATAATTCTTCGGTGAACAGCGTCTGCGATTCCAAGTGATCGCCGCGCACCGGCATGGCGAGTACGGCGAGGTCGATTCCGCCGGCCGTCAATCCCGCGAGGCAATCGGCCGTGGTTTCTTCGCGCACTTCCAACCTGGCGCCGGGGTTCTGGGCGGCGAACGCCACGAGCACCTTCGGCAGAAAATACGGGGCGACGGTCGGAATCGCCGCGACCGTCAGTCGGCCCGCGACCGCATCGGCGCAGACGCACTCTTTCGCATCGTCGAGGATCGCGAGTGCCTGTTCGACGCGGTCGCGCAGTGCCCTTCCCGCCCCGGTGAGGGCGGACGCGCGGCCTAAGCGGTCGAACAGCGGCGTGCCGAGTTCGCGTTCGAGCTTCCCGATCTGCTGGCTCAGCGTCGGTTGCGCGACGTGGCACGCCTCGGCCGCTCGCGTGAAGTTGCCGAGGCGGGCGAGCGCCAAAAAGTAGCGCAGCTGCTGTAATTCCACGGGTAGTCTCCGCAATAGCGATCCAAGATAAACAATGGGGATTCCGGATTTCATAGTCGCCAGCTATGGATACTATCCGCGATCGACTTGGAAACCAACGCCGCGTTCCGGTATCATCAGACTGCGGCTCGAGTCCGCCGGTCCTTTCCCTCACCGTGGAGAATGCTCGTGCTCAAACATGTGCTCTCGGCATCCCTCGTCGGCTTGGCGACCCTCACGGGTATCGCGCAAACGCCGACCAAGCCCATCCCCAAATTGAAGTCGGACGACGTGGCCAAGTGCCCGGTGCTGGGCGCAGCCCCCGACGAGGCGAAACCGGTCGAGGCTGGAGCCGCGCCGTACCGCGCGAAAGACTGGTGGCCGAACCAGTTGAAGTTGCATGTTCTGAACAAGAACACGGCGAACGGCAACCCGATGGGCGACGATTTCAACTATGCCGCAGAGTTCAAGAAACTCGACTTGGACGCCCTGAAGAAGGACATCACCAAAACACTGACTACGTCCCAAGATTGGTGGCCGGCCGATTACGGCCACTACGGGCCGCTGATGATCCGGTTGGCGTGGCACAGCGCGGGGACTTACCGCATCAACGACGGTCGCGGCGGGGCCGCCTCGGGGATCATCCGCTTGGCGCCCATTGCCAGCTGGCCCGACAACGCCAACCTCGATAAGGCCCGCCGGTTGCTCTGGCCGATCAAGCAGAAGTACGGCCAGAAGATCTCGTGGGCCGACTTGATGATCCTCACCGGGAACTGCGCCTTGGAGTCGATGGGCTTCAAGACGTTCGGGTTCGCCGGTGGCCGCGTGGATGCCTTCGAACCCGATTCGGAAGTCTACTGGGGGCCGGAGACCAAGTGGATGGACGACAAGCGCCACACCGGCGACCGCAAACTCGAACAGCCCCTGGGCGCCACGCAAATGGGCTTGATCTACGTCAACCCGGAAGGCCCGAACGCCAAGCCCGATCCGATGGCCGCTGCCAAGGACATCCGCGAAACGTTCGGCCGTATGGCGATGAACGACGAAGAAACCGTAGCCCTGATTGCCGGGGGGCACACGTTCGGCAAAGCGCACGGCGCCGCCAACCCGGATAAACACGTGGGAGCGGAACCGGAGCGCGCGGGCATCGAAGAACTCGGCCTCGGCTGGAAAAACATCTTCGGCAAAGGCAAAGGCGGCGACACGATCACCAGCGGTTTGGAAGGGGCATGGACCTCGACCCCCGCGAAGTGGTCGAACAGCTACTTCGACAACCTCTTCAATTACGAGTGGAAACTGACCAAGAGCCCGGCCGGTGCGGCGCAATGGACGCCGACCGACGAGAAGGCGCAAGGCACCGTGCCGGATGCTCACGACCCGAAGAAAAAGCACGCGCCGATCATGTTCACGACCGACATCGCGCTGAAGACGGACCCGGCCTACCTGAAGATTTCGAAGCGCTTCCACGAGAACCCGAAAGAGTTCGAGCTCGCCTTCTCCAAAGCTTGGTACAAACTGACGCACCGCGACATGGGTCCCGTCTCGCGCCTCCTTGGGCCGTCGGTGGCCGAGCCGCAGCTCTTTCAAGACCCTGTGCCGGCCGTCGATCACAAATTGATCGACAAGCAGGACATCGTCGCGCTGAAGGCGAAGATTCTCGACTCGGGTCTGTCGACGTCGCAACTGGTTTCGACGGCGTGGGCCTCCGCGTCGACCTACCGCGGCACCGACAAGCGCGGTGGGGCCAACGGGGCGCGCATCCGCCTCGTCCCGCAGAAAGATTGGAAAGCCAACCAGCCGGACGAACTCGCCAAAGTGCTGGCGATCCTCGAGAAAGTTCAAGTCGACTTCAACAAATCGCTGGACG
>JBBRUN010000294.1:0-7195 GCA_038247765.1 Gemmatales bacterium
CGAATTGCGCAGTTTCCGAAGGTGAAATCCCGCTACCATACCAATTTCAAATCGAACCTCGGCCCGTCCGAACCGGAGGCGGGACGACAGAAAGGTCCCCATGCCCATTGCGAAAGCTACCTGCCCCGAGTGCGGGGCCAAACTCTCCAGTCCCGAAGGCTTCGACATCGGCGAAGAGGTCGAGTGCCCCAAGTGCGAGACCGAATTCAAAGTCCGCGCCCCCAAGCCCGCCGCGGCACCTGCGAAGCCCGCCGCGAAGCCGAAAATCGTAGAAGACGACGATGAGGAAGAACAACGGCCGAGGTCAAAATCGAAGAAGCCCGCGCCGAAACCTGTCGATGACGACGATGAAGATGATGAAGATTTCGAAGACGAGCGGCCGAAGAAGAAAAAGAAGAAAGGCTCTCGCCGCGACGACGAAGAGAAGAGCTACAAGAGTTCGCCGATTCGGTTTATCATCCTCGGCGCGCTCGTGCTGATCACGTTCGTCGGCGGTTTCTTCCTCGTCCGCAAGATCATGGCCGAGCGCGCCGCGGCGGCCGAAGTTCAACCCGCCGGGACGAGTTTGGCCCGCACCGCGAGCCAGACATCGGCGATGACCTTGGTCGCGGTCGCTTGAATCAGGCCTTTCGGGGCCAACTTCAACAGACCGCTGAAACTCGTGATCGTGCCCGACCAGCGCACGACGGTACCGTTGTCGGGGGTCGGCTCGAAGGCCAAACTCGCTTCCACGGTGCTGCCGCTGCCGACGGCTTTCGTCGTCAGCGCGTATTTCAGCAACCGGTCGCTCTGGCGCTCGGTCACTTTCGCCGTGGTGTCGATGACCCCGGACAAGAACGCCAGCTTCGGCCGCGATTTCCATTCGGCCTCGTCCGGCGTCGCCCGCACCACCTCCGTATCCGGCAAACAGCCCGCGAGGAACCCGGCATCGCCGAGCTTGGCAAAGACTTCCGCGAGGGGCAGCGGGAAAGTTTCGGCGCCGTCGAACGCAATCATGGTGCCACCGGTTCCGGATGCGAGGGTTACCGGAGTATTCTACCGACGCCGTCGTGCTTACTCGTTGCTACTGCGCGCCGCCGCGTCTAAACTGACCCTTCGGCTATTCCGCGCGAATCGCCGCCCACCGGTTCTTACCGTTTCTCAGGAGCCTCTCTCATGGCCAAGCAATTGCATCGTCGGCAGGCACTCCAATTGGGGGCGGCCGCCGGTCTCGGCTACTTTTTCACCGGCCCGTCGTTCTCCGTCGTCAAGGCCCAAGGCTCGAACGCCAAGCTCCACTTCGCCGGGATCGGCGTCGGCGGTAAGGGCCGCGGCGACATCGAACAGGCCGGGCAGTTCGGCGACGTCGTCGCCCTCGTCGATATCGACGAAGGGGACAAGTTCCTGGGCGGCGCCGCCAAGAAGTGGCCCAAAGCCAAAACGTTCTTCGACATGCGCAAGCTCTTCGACGACACCGCCACGATGAAAACGATCGACGCCGTCACGATCAGCATGCCGGACCACATGCACGCGTCGGCCGCGGTGCCCTGCATGCGCGCCGGCAAACATGTCTATGTCCAGAAGCCGCTGACCCGCACCGTGTTCGAAGCCCGCACCATGCTCGAAACGGCCCGCAAGTTCAAAGTCTGCACCCAGATGGGCAACCAGGGCACCGCCGAAAACGGCCTGCGCCGCGCGGTCGAACTCATTCAGGGCGGCATCATCGGTCAGATCAAAGAAGTCCACGTCTGGACGAACCGGCCGATCTGGCCGCAAGCCCCCGGCGTCACCAAGCGCCTCACGGCCTCGGACGTCCCCGCGACCGTCCACTGGGACGAGTTCCTCGGCGGCGCACCCGACCGCGTCTATGCCAAAGGCTACCACCCGTTCGCTTGGCGCGGCTGGTGGGACTTCGGCACGGGTGCCATCGGCGACATGGCCTGCCACACGGCCAACATGGCCTTCATGGCGCTCAAGCTCCAGCACCCGACCAAGGTCAGCGCCGTAGCCGGCGATGTGAACGACGAGACCTGCCCGAGCTGGGCGCACGTGACCATGGACTTCCCCAAGCGGGAAAAAATGGATGCCGTGATGCTCCACTGGTACGAGGGCAAGCGAGACGGCAAGAAGGTGCTGCCGCCGCAAGAACTCGTCGAGAAAGTGTTGAAGGCCGGGCAGAAACTCGTCGATAGCGGGTCGATCCTCGTCGGCGACAAAGGCATCATCTATAGCCCGGACGACTACGGCGCCAGGTTCTTCGTCACCCCTGGCGATCTCGCCGAAGGGAAGAGCCTCACCAAGCCCGAAACGCTGCCGAGCAACGGCGGCGGCGACAGCGGCCAAAAGAAAGAATGGGTCGACGCGATCAAGGCCAACAAGCCGGAGTTGGCCCTGTCCAACTTCGATTACTCGGCCTTGCTCACCGAAGCGTTCCTCCTCGGCAACGTGGCCATCCGCAGCGGCAAAGCTTTCGAGTGGGACGGCCCGAACTTCAAGGTCACGGGCAACGACAAAGCCATGCAGTACATCAAGACCGAGTACCGCAAAGGCTGGGATTTGATCGGCGAGAAAGCGTAAGCCGAACCGACCGCGATCACAACTTCGCCACGAGCGCCGCCGTGAACGCCGATGTTCCGGCGGTGCCTCCCAAATCGAATGGCCGCACTTTTCCTTCCGTCAGCAGCGCCTCGACTGCCGCGATGATCCTTCGCGCGCCCTCGGTGTCGCCGAAGTCTTTCAGCATCTCGACGGCCGGCAGAATCAAAGGCAGCGGGTTACCGCGTCCCGGCGGAACGCTCTCGTGGCTAGCGCCGAAAACGGCTTCGTAAACCTTCACGCCATCGCCGACGTTGATCGCCGAGGTCGCGCTGATGCCGCCGACGAGCCCGGCGCCGAGATCGCTGAGCAAGTCCCCGTAGAGGTTCCCCGCGGCGAGAACTTCGAACTGCTGCGGCTTGGTCACCAGTTGCATGCAGGTGTTATCGACGATCATTTCCTTCGCCGCGATGCCGGGGAAATCGGCCGCGACGCGGCGGAAGCAATCGAGGTACAGCCCGTCGGCCATCTTCAGGATGTTCGCTTTATGGATGCAGTGGATCGACTTCTTTCCCAGCCGCTGGGCGAGGGCGAAAGCGTATTTGAAGAAGCGCAGGCAGGCGACTTCGGTCACGATCTTGAAGCTCTGGACGACGCCGGGGACGATCTCGTGTTCGGTCGTGGCGTACAGGTCTTCGGTGATCTCGCGGACGATGTGGAAGTTCACGTTGTTGAATCGCGCCGGCAGCCCCGCGAGGTTGTGCACCGGCCGGGTGGACGCAAACAGCCCGAGCCGGCGGCGGAACTCGATGTTGGAATAGACCGGCGCCGTCGGCCCGTGCGCCGTCGGCGCTCCCTTGGGTTGGAGCAGCTTCGTTTTCAAGGCGACGCCGGTGGTGCGGATAGCGTCGAAGAGGCCAGAGCCGAGCGCCGGCTGGCCGAGTTCCACGGCCGCGCGGCCGGCCGGGATCACTTCGAATTCGATCTCGGCCCCGACGGCGTTCAGGATCGCCCGGACGCTGGCTTCTTGGTCGAGTCCGACCCCGCCCCCTTGCACGAACACGACCTTCCGCATGAGCATTCCCCATCCCGTAGTTCGGGATTATCATATCGGGAGAAGCCCGACCCCGAGAGAGGACGAACGATGACGATCACGCTGCCGGATGGAATGCGGGAGAACCTCGAAACCCGGTCGCGGGCCGCGAGGTTTGAGAATGTCGATGAATGCATCGAAGAAACGCTAGCCTTCGAAACTCCATCGCCGAATTTGCGAGATCCCCGCGTTCAAGAACGCTTCAGACAACTCGTGGATGAAGGACTCGCGAGCGGAGCACCGTCCGGGTGATCGACGGCAGGCGGGATTTGGAATCTATACTCGAAGACTAGCTTCACGCCACCGGTTCGATCAATTCCGGGAATACGTCCCCCGGCAACCCCACGGCCCGCATGCCTTCGGTCAAGCGCTTCACGGCGGCGAAGCGGTAGTTTGCCACTTGCTGTTCGGACACCTTCAAAAACTCGGCGACTTGCCAGTTCGGCCAGCCCTTCACGAAGAGCAGTTCCAGAACTTGAATCCGCACGAAGTCCCCCTTCTGCTCGAAGCCGCGGAGGAGTTCCGACAATCCCCGCACAATGGCGCCGGTTTCGAGGTCCTGCCGCTCTTGGCTCCGGGCGATGCTGCTCGCGGGGCGTTGGTCGGTGTCGGGCGCCCGGCCGAGTTGTTCCTCGTCCGCTTCGCTGCCGGTGGCGTGCGGCCGCCGGCCGACCTTGCGCAGGTAGTCGGTGACTTTGTGGCTGGCGATGGTGAAGAGCCACGTCTGCAGATCGCGTTTATCGTCGTAGTTCGCCAAGCTGTTCAGGAAGCCGATGAACGTCTCTTGGACGGTGTCGTCGGTCGTCGAGTGGTCGCGCAGGCGCCGGCGGACGTAGGCCCGCAAACGGCCTTCGTAGCGGGCGACGAGTTCTTCCCAGGCGCTGTCCGAGACGTCGCCGCCCGCGCGGATTTGTTGAATGAGGAGCCGATCCGAATCGCTGGTCATCGCCGCGTTCCTCAATGGAGCCGAGCGACATTGTAGCCGATCGGCTCGGTAGATCACGTGAGACCGCCACTTCAGCCAAGTCGACAGACGCGAATATGTTACTATCCAGCAACTTCCGAATAGACTTGGGAATCGAATATGCCGCAGTTGGCCGGTGCCCCGTGCGGGGTTTGTCAGAAACCACTGATGGGAGTGCGCGATGGCGCTTTTTGCCCGGAGTGCGAAAGCCCGGTGCATTTGGAATGCGCCCGCGCGGCGGGCGCCGA
Source organism: Gemmatales bacterium (assembly GCA_038247765.1). Lineage (GTDB taxonomy): Bacteria > Planctomycetota > Planctomycetia > Gemmatales > Gemmataceae > JALHQU01. The sequence goes on from JBBRUN010000294.1 coordinate 4,820, forward strand.
TACGCCGCCAACGGGGTGCCGTCGATGCGGCGCCTCGAAGCTATTGGCGAAGCGCTGGCGGGAATACGAAGCGGCGTGCGAGCGGGAACAAGTCGAAGAAGCAGCGGCGGCTCAGCAATCGTCGTTACCACCGGTGGCGCAACAACCGTCATCACTTAAAGTCACAGTGCGGGTTGCAGGCGTACTTCTCTACGTTATTGTTGCGGTCACTCTCGGTGAACTGGTGTATTTGCCCCGCTTAGCTACCGCAGCACTCATTGTGATTCCTTGGATGGTTTGCATACGGCTCCTCAATGGCGAAGAAAAGACGCCGAGCCACCTCGATCCCACTCCGCCGCCGGCGAGCCCGACCAAAGGCGCTTGGCGGGCAGAAGTCGGTCCGCCGAAATGACTCACTTCTTCTTCCCGTCACCTACCCCCAACAGCCCTGCCGCGATCCTCGCCACTTCGGTCGCGGAGGGCGTACGCTTGTAGCGGTAGACCTCGTTCCCGAGTGTCACCTCATCCGTTTCATCGGCCCGGTAGGCTTCGGAGATTACCAGTAGGAACTTCCCCGGCAGTCCCCGGTGCAGGCGTTTGTAGTGGGCTTCGATGTTCATCTTCCGCCAAAAACCGAGGACTTCGACGAAGAGCGATTTCCCGCTGACGGTGTGCGTGAGCGTGAAGTCGGGGACCCAAGTCGTCCCTTCGACCGTCTGCGGCATAGGGTCGCTCGCCAGCGTCCAGCCTTCGACACCATCGCGGAAGTTCTGCTCGAAGTGGCCAATCTCGCGGGGTGTGTAGACCCCGAAGTCAGGCAGGTGGGACTTCAACCCATCGGCCGGCGTCAGCGAGAATTGCTTTTCGATGCGCTCGGCGCCCCAGCGGATGTTCGCTTTCAATTCGTAGGCCTTGCAATGCAGAATTGCGGGAAGGAACAGCGCGAGCTGCAAGCCGTACTTTTGCGTCGAACTGAACAGCGACAGCGGGCCGTCGAGCGTGAGGGTGTAGCTGTTGCCGTCGGTGCTGCGGATGGTGGCGATGAGCTTGTGGAACTTCACGGCGCGGAAGAGCTGCCGGAAGCGGGCCGGAGTCTCGCCCCAGACGCGGACTTCCATGCCGATGCTGCGGAGCAGCACCGCTTGGGCGAGCGCGACGTTGTAGCGGTTCAGCAGGAACTCGGGCGTGCAGTCGTCGAACGAGAGCACGCGCTGTTCGTCTTTGAGGTCGGCGAACAGGCCGCGATCGATCGATTCCGGCGGCAGCGCGAGCAGCTTGGAAACTTCGTCAAGCACGACCGCCCGGTCGAAGGGAACCCCCGCCTTCGCGGCGTCGGCCCGGTGCTTGGCCGCCGATTCGAAGACCGCTTCCCGAAGCGCGTCGGGCGTGAGTTCCGACGCGACTTCGAACTCGCAGCGGTCTTCCAACAGCTTCGCCAAGCCTTGGTGGATCAGCGCCCCCGGCCCTTCGCCGACGAGGGCTTTCAGGTCTTCTTCGATCTCGCCGCGGGTCCGCGTCGGCGCGGCCCGGTACGCCGCGATCAACTGCCGCGCCGCCGCGAGGTACTCGCCGGAATTTGGATTGATGTACAACGGCGCGAGCCGGTTCTTCGAACTGCGGACGCGAACCTGTTTGCCGACGAGCATATGCGAATGCACCCAACGAAGGTAACAATCTAGAGATTTTCATCCGTTCGATATCCCAACGGGACAACAGATGATAGCCAGGGGTGGAGCGAAGCGGAACCCTTGGCAAGCTGTCAATCCCATAGATACCGTTCGTCCCAAACGATTCCATGGGAACTGAGGAACTCACGATACTCCACTTGAAACGTCTTCGTCAGATGATGTTCCGCTTGCCGTTCGATATAAGCGCGAACTCCGGCCACCCGATCTTGGCTGACGGAGAACGCCCCATACCCGGATTGCCAAGCGAAGCTTGCGAGTTCAGGAATTGTATCGTGAACCCAGCGAGATGATGCTGCCTTGGTCGTTTTCAAAATGTCTGCGATCGAGATTTCCCGACCCATCCCGATCAACAGATGCACATGATCTGGCATTCCATTGATGGCCAACGGGGCGCAACCGATTCCACGCAGTGTTCCACCGATGTATTCGTAAATGCGCGGAGCAATGTCCGGTGCGAGAAACGGTTGACGTTGCTTAGTCGAAAAGACGAGATGGAGATGGGCGCTCGCGAACGATTGGGGCATGGCATTTCCCTTCAAACAAGGTAGCCCCGTTGGGGCCGCAGTCCGTTTGGCCAATGAATCCAGGGGTTGCGCTGCGCTCCACCCCTGGCTACCGTCGGTCGTCCCGTTGGGACGAAGGAGGCCGAACCGTTCCGGTTGCCAACGGCCTCGCTGTACGTTTTTGTTTTATGTCCCAAGGGCACAAC
>JBBRUN010000295.1:0-7193 GCA_038247765.1 Gemmatales bacterium
GCTCCGCACTATCCGTATCCGGTGTACCGACGCAAACGCGCCTTCCGCGAGTTAACCCTCGCGGCCGAATTGAAGCACGAGTAAGTCCAACCGCAAAACGGGCCACGAGCAAGCCTTCCGCGAGTTAACCCTCGCGGCCGAATTGGAGCTTGGTTCACTTCCCGGCCCACAATTGCACGAGTTCCACCAGCACCTTCCCGTTCGCTTCCATCTCTTCGAGGCAGGTCCATTCCAGCGGACTGTGCGGGTTGTGTTCCCCGCACGAGATGTTCGGCGTCGGCAACCCCTTCGCCGTGAGCATCGCCCCGTCCGTGCCGCCGCGGATGCTCAACTGATTCGGGACCTGCCCCGCCCGGCGTACGGCCTCCAGCGCGAACGGCACGGCCCGCGGCTCCTTTTCCATGCCGTCGCGCATGTTCCGGTATTGGGCCACCACGGCCACGTCGATACTCGCCTTCGGGTACTCGGCGCCGAGTTTCCGCGCGAAGCCCTTCAGCAGCTCGGCTTGCTCCGCGAGCTTCGGCGTTTCGAAGTCGCGCAGCAAGAATTGCAGCTTCACCTGCCCGACGCCCCCTTCGATGGTGTAGGGGTGGACGAACCCGTCGCGGTCGGCCGTCGTCTCCGGCGACAGGCCATCTTTCGGCAGCATTTCGAGGAACTTGGCGGCCAGCTTCACGGCGTTGAGCAGCCGCCCCCGGCCGATGGACGGGTGGATATTCACGCCGGTGATCGTGACCGTCGCGCGATCCGCGCTGAAGGTTTCGCCTTCGATCTCCGCCGTGCCTTGGCCGTCGAGCGTGTAGGCGACGTCGGCCCCGATCTCGGACGGCTCGAGGTGTAGAACCCCTTTGCCGATTTCTTCGTCGCAGGTGAACACGATCTTGATGTCGCCGTGCGGGATGCTCGGGTTCTCGACGAGCGTCTTCGCCAATTCCATGATGACCGCCACGCCGCATTTGTCGTCGGCGCCGAGCAGTGTGGTGCCGTCGGTGGTGATGATGGTCTTGCCGTGCAGGTGCGCCAGTTCCGGATTATCCGCGACGCGGATGACCTTGCTCGAATCGCCCGGCAGCGCAATATCGCCGCCGGCGTAGTTACGGATGATCTGCGGCTTCACGTTCGTCGCGGTGGTTTCGGGCGAAGTATCGACGTGCGAATTGAAGGCGACGACCGGCGCCCCGGGGACGTTGCCCGGGATCGTGGCGTGGACGATGCCGTATTCGGTTTGGCGGGCGTCCCCCAAGCCCATGGCCAGGAGTTCGTCGCGCAGCATCGCGCCGAGCACGAGCTGATTCGGACTGCTCGGGTACGTCGCGGCGTGCTCGCGGGCTTGGGTATCGATGGCGACGTAGCGGAGGAATCGATCGAGCAAGGTGGACATGGTTGGGCCAATCCGGGTGGGGTCCATCAGGGTCGCTCTACGCGGCGCCCACGGCGGGGCCTTTCATCGCGATCATCATCGTCGTCATCGTCATCATCGTCATCGTCTCGATGCGGCGCGCGACTCGGCTTCTTGGTTTGGGCGAGCTTCAGCCCGATGATCAGGCAGACCAAGCCCGGCAGAAACGTGCCGATCAAGGAGCTGACATTCGGCGCATTCGGCGAATTGATGCCGGCGACGACCAGCAATAGCCCGCCGAGAACGATGAGGACAATACCCAAGGGTTTCATTGTCGCATACCTTCTTTTCTTATTTCACCCGCCCGGGATGAATGTGCCGGTGCCCGCTTTGTTCCCTTTGATGCTGCCGTCTTTCTTGTAGATCAGTTGCTCGGCTTGGTGGTACTCGGATTGGCCGAGGCCGACGTTGAGCTTCGACAGCGATGCCAAACGGTTCGGCGTGCCATCGAAGACGAATTGCTGGCGGTTGTAGGTCACGCGTCCGCCGATGCCCAAGTAAGTATCGTTGCGGAACTCGGCGTTGCCATTGGCGATCATCCACTGCACCGGTTTGGCGTTCGGCGTCGGTTGCGATGTGGACACCGTCAGCGAATCGACGCACGATAGCACGGTCGATTTCTTCGGGAGGGCGTGCTTCTCGAACTGCAAGTTCAGGTTCTCGGTGGGGATGCTGTAGGCCGTGGCGCCTTTGTCGAAGACGGCCTCTTGGTAAACCTTGCCCCGATCCTTCGCCACCATCTGCTTGTTGAAGTAGACGACCGTCAGTTTCATCTCGCCGGACTCGGGCTTCTTGGCGACGCGCTGGTTCGGGAGAGGGGCCGGGGCTTCGTCTTCGTCTTTCTCGAAACCGAGGATCCGCAGTTCCCCTTCACCGGCGGCGAACAATTCTTGCTCTTTCTGGCGGTTCGCGAAGTCGATCTGCTTGGCCCGCAACCGGCGGGCGCTGACGTACTTGTTGTTCGAATCGAAGACTTCTTCGAGGAAGTAGACATCCCGCGACGGCTTGCCGGGGTACTGGGCGCGCTCGTCTTCGGGTACGGGGGTCGTCACGGCGGTCTTGAGTTTCGGATTCTCTTTCGCGACGGCGAGGCCGGTCTTCGGATCCTTGGCCGACTCTTTCTTCTTCAGTTGATTGAAGTAGATCGGCCGGTCGAAGGTGACGTCGAGCCGGTGGCCTTGGAGCGTCGATCGCGTCGTGTGCGGGTTCGGTTCGCCCAGATCTTTCGGCTGCGGCAATCTCTCCGCGACCGCGTTCAGCGGGACGATCGGGGCCGGGGCCTTCGCCTGGGCCGGCGCGTCGGGCAGTACGATCTGCGTGGCGTTAACGGTCTGCAGGAACTCGGCCTTCGAGCGGGCACCGTAGAATCGCATTTCCTTGGCCCAGACGATCTCGAGATCGGCGGGTTTGGCGAGGTCTTTGCCGTTGATGTCGGCACTGCTGGCCATCCGGAGTTTGCCGCGACCGTTGACCTTCACGGTGTTGTTCGGTTGATCGATATCGACGACCGGCCCGTAGATGGAAGTCCCCTCGAAGTGAACCTCGGCGGGGACTTCTTCGACGCCGGTGCAGACCATCACGCTGCCCGCTGCGGACTGCTCCAGTACCAACTTGTTCGATTTGATCAGCAGGCCGATGGCCGGCTTGGCCGGATCTTTCGGATCGGGGTTCTGGTACGCGACGACCCGCTCTTCGCACAGCGCGGTTTCGAGTTCGTACTTCAACGTGGCCCCGGCCAGCTTCGGTTTCGTCGGATCGTTGGGAACCGCCGCCAGCGGATAGCGTACGACGTTGGCGTGGATCACCGCCGCGCTGAGGTAAGTCGGGTTCGGCGCTTCCTTCTCGGGAACCACGGGGACGACGGCGGGCGGCATCGGCGGTTTCGGGTCGGTCGGCAACGGCTCGATGACCGGCGGCAGCGGACCGACCGGCGCCACCGCGACGATCTTCGGCGCGGCGACATCCCGGAAGTTGACGAAGAGCTTGTCGGTCTTCTGGATGATCATCTCGGGCGAGCCGCCTTCGACGTTGCCGTCGGCGATCAGTTTTTCGGGCGTGGCGCTCGTGTTCGTGGCTTTGCCATCGACCTTCGTCCCGGCCGGTTTCTCGGCGGTGGCCAACCAGAGCCAGAGCTTATCGCCGGTGAGGCGGAAGTCGCCCTCCGTGTCGGCGAAGCGGCCCGGCCCTTCGAATTTCAGCAGCTCTTGTTTCTGCCCGCCGATCTTCTCGTGTTTCAGCGATTTCCCCCACGACGCGGTGCCGGTGATCTTTTTCTGCTCCGCGTCGAACATCTCGAGCCGGCCGGGGCCGTTGACCGAGATGGTGGTCGTTTTGCCGACTCTCGACCCGGGCGGCGCGTCGAGGGAATCGATTACGATGTCGGCGACGTGGACGGCGTCCCCGCCCCAGATTTGGCTGCCTTCGCGCTTGGCGTAGGCCGGGCTTCCCCGCAACGTCGTCACCGAACGCCCCAACTTGGTGTCGCGGTCGTAGCGCAATTCCGTCCCTTGGGCCGTCAGGCCGTCGGATTCCAGCGCCACGAAGACCTGCGGCCCGGTCGCCGTGAGCGAGCGGAGCACCAAGGCGCCGTCGCGGGCTTCGGACGCTCGCGACCCTGCGGTAGCGGGATCGGAGAAGTCGAGCAGGAGTTCTTTGCAGATGAGGTTGTCTTGACCCTTCAAGGCGGACAGCCGCGTCACGGTGACGAGGTTCGCTTGGCCGGCGGGCGGATCCTGCGGGGCGATGGTGAACAGGGCCGTACTCTCTTGGAGCCGGTAGCGGAACGATCCCGGTGTCTCGATCACCATCAGCGATTTGCTCGCCAACTTTTGCGCGGTTCCGGCGCCGTCCCACGCCGACCCGAGCAGCGCCGGGAACGCGACGGGCGAATCGGCGACCGACTTCACGGGCACCGCGGTGATGACCGGCGCTTCGGCGCCGAGCATCCCGCCTCCGCCCGCGTTCCACAGGTTCATCAGCACGTGTTCTTGCAGCAAGATCTCGCGTACCGAGTTGCCGTTCTTGCCCCTTGTCGTCTCGCCGGGGTCGCGGTCGTTCGGTTGCAAATAGATTTTCATGCCATCGGCGGTGATGGTCGGTGGCGGCAGCGCGTAGCCCAGCAGAATATCGGCGATGGCGAATTGCCGGCGGAGATCGTCGGAACGGGTGAGAGCGACGCCGGGGAGCACGCCGCGGAGCATCCGGGGCAGGTTGCGCCGATCGATGACTTCGACCGGGGCCGCCGTCCAGACGTGCGCGACATCGGGGTCGTACGGGGCGGTTTCGTCCGGCACGCGGTAGAAGAGCGGGCCGACGGTCCGGATCAAAAGCGCGTCGGCCATGTCGGTGGAACGCTGGTTGTTCGTGATCCAAATCCGGCCTCGGCGCGGGTCGTTGGTGGGGAGATCCGGATCCGAGATCAGCTCGATTTCGATGAGCTTCGCTTTGTCGTTGAGGTCTTGCAAACTGCTGATGGGGCGGTCGAACCGGAGGCGGGCCTTATCGGCGTGGAAGGTGCTGATTTCGCGGGTTTCCCCCGGTTTGGCATTCGGGTTGAACTTGCCGAACTGGGCCAAGCTGATCGGCGAGACCGTCACGAACGGCGTGCCGTCCGGGTTCGGCGAACCGCTGGCAATCACCGAGGCGCCGCCTTGGAGTTCGATTTTGGTTTTGTAGGTGTTGTTGTTGTCCGTCACTTCGAGGCTGTTCGGCCCGAACGCTTCGGCGAGTTTCCGCTCGGTGCGCGATACGGGCATACTGACGATGACGGGCTGGCCCGTCGCGGGAAGCAGATAAGCAGCGGGTAAGGTGGGGAGGCCGTCGATAGAACCGAGGGCGAAGGAATAGCCCAGATAGGCGCAGACGGCCCCGCCCAAGCCGAGTAAAACCAGTCCGATTCTGCGGGGGGTCCACACGCTGATTCATCTCTGGTGAGGTTGCGAATTCCGACTCAAACCCGGAACTGATCCACGGCCGCAGTCCATTGCCCCCGGAGTTTCAACAACCACTCGATCGTCTCGCGGACGGCTCCGCGCCCGCCCTTCTCGGCGGTCGTGTACGCGGCGACGGCCCGGACTTCCTCAGACGCGTCGGCCACGGCCACACTCAGCCCGCACCGGAGCATTATAGGCAAGTCGGGCAAATCATCCCCTACGCAGCAGATCTTGTCGGCCGTAACCCCCGTACTCGCCAGTAGTTCATAAAACGATGCCGCTTTATCCGAGCTACCTTGGAAGACCGGGGCGACACCGAGTTCCGCCATCCGCCGTACCACCGCCGGGGATGACCGGCCGGAGATGACCGCCGCCCTCAGACCCAAACCGCACCAGATTTTCAAGCCCGATCCGTCGCGGACGTGGAAGCGCTTGATTTCGTCACCATTGGCGGTGTAAGTCACCCGGCCATCGGTGAGGACGCCGTCGACATCGAGCAACAGCAATTCAATTTTCGAGGCCCGATCGCGGATGTCCTTGACGACCTTGCGCTCGATCGATTCCCGCGTGATGCGTTGGGTGTCGGTCATGGCGTCGGCCCCACGAGGCGCAGAATCGGTGGCGGTTCCCCCGGCATCGGTTCGGTTTCGAGCAGTCCGATCACATCGGTGATGTCGAGCAGGCCGACGGGAACGCCGGCGTCATCCACGATGGGCAACTCGCTGATCTTCCGACGGCGCAGGAGTTCGAGGGCATCGACCATCTTGGCTTGGCGAGTCAGCGTGAGCGGGTTGCGCGTCATCACTTCGGAAATCGGCCGGTCGAAGGCGTCGTCGGCGCGGTTCTCGAAAAGCCGGGCCAAGTCCGAGTCGGTGAACAGCCCCGCGAGGCGCCCGTCGGCCTCGGTCAGCATGACGGCCCCCGTCCGCCGGCCGCCGTGGCGGGCCATGGCGAAGACGCTTCGCACGGTCGCGTCGGCGCTGGCGATCCGCAATTCTGGGCCGCGCCGCATAGCCGTTTCGACCGTCGATAATTTGCGGCCCAAGCTACCGGCCGGGTGAAACTGGGCGAACTGCTCGGCTCGGAATTGATTCAATTCGCTGAGAGTCAAAGCGATGGCGTCGCCGAGGGCCAGCATCACCGTCGTACTCGTACTCGGGGCGAGCGCCAGCGGGCAGGCTTCGATGACAGGCCCGTACACGATGGCACTGTCCGCCGCTTTCGCCAACCGGCTGTTCGCGTTCGCGGTGATCGCCAGCAACGGCCCGGCGAGATCCTTCAACGGCCCCAGCAGCCGCACCAATTCTTCGCTTTCACCACTGTGCGAGAGCACCAGCACGGCATCGTGTGGGTGCACCATACCGAGGTCGCCGTGGACGGCCCGAGTGGCATCGAGCAAGTAACTGCGGGTGCCGGTGGAATTGAGTGTGCCGACAATCTTCTGCCCGACATCGGCGGATTTGCCGACGCCCGTCACCGCGATGCGGCCTGGGCAGGCCGCCATCGTCCGGATGACCGTCTCAAAACTCGCCCCGAGTCGCCCGGCCACGGCGCGCACGGCGTCCGCCTCGGTGATCAGCACCGTGCGGGCGAACGCCAGCAGATCGAGTTTGGCCGATGCGGCCGCCGCAGTCATGATTCACCGCATTGGGAAATCGGCAGAGGGCACTTATATCGTGGCAATTGGCCGCGGCAACCGCAAGTGAGGAGGAGCGACGGGTGTAGCAACGATTCTTGGAGGCTTTGCCGGTCACGCTGTGCGTGACGCCACTCACTTAACGGATTCTTACGAAAACAGCTCATCGCGAAGAACCTTCCAGAATCGTTCCTAAACCCTTGGTGAGCCAGCACATCCATCGACC
>JBBRUN010000296.1:0-7180 GCA_038247765.1 Gemmatales bacterium
CGCCGCTTGGCAAGCCTTCCGCGAATCGGAAGATTCCCGCTATGTCGCCCTAACATGCCCGCGGGTGCTGGCCCGCGAAGTCTACGGGGAGAAATTCCAGCCCGTCGCCGAGTTCAACTTCGAAGAGAACGTCGACGGCGTCGACCACGACAAATACCTCTGGATGAACGCCTCGTGGTGCTATGCGGCGCGGATCACCGACGCGTTTTCCAAACACGGCTGGATGGCCCGCACCCGCGGTGTCGAAGGCGGCGGCAAGGTCGAAGGTTTGCCGGTGCACACCTTCCCGACCGACGACGGCGACGTGGCCATGAAGTGCCCGACCGAAGTGGCCATCACCGAGCGCCGCGAACAAGAACTCGAGAAGCTCGGCTTCTTGTCGCTGATCCACTGCAAAGGCAAGCCGTACGCGGCGTTCATGTCGGCGACGTCGGCGCAGAAACCGAAGAAGTACGACCGCGACAACGCCACGGCGAACGCGGTGCTCGGCACCAAGTTCAACCAGCTCATGTGCGTGTCGCGATTCGCGCACTTCCTCAAAGTCATGGTGCGGGACAAAGTCGGTTCGTTCATGGAGCGGGCCGAGATGGAAACTTGGCTGAACCGCTGGATCAACAACTACGTCGTCTCGAATCCAGAAGGGCAGAGCGACGAGACCAAAGCGAAGTACCCGCTGGCGTGGGCCGAGATCAAAGTGGCGGACGTCCCCGGACAGCCGGGCATGTATCGGGCCGTGGCTCACATGCGGCCGCACTTCCAACTGGAAGGCCTCGACATCTCGCTGCGAATGGTCGCCAAGCAGTTGGGCAAGTAGCGTTATTAGGCGGTCGGGACGGGTTGGAAATAATTCTGGCGGCGGTGTCCGGCCGCGAACCGGTTCCGCATTACTCTGGTGGAACGGACGACGGTGGTGAAGTTGGAATCGGCAGTCGCTGATGGCTCCCACCGCGTTTCGAACACAAGTTTTTCTACTGGGAGATGGTCATGCCGATTTTCATGCAGTACGACGGGATCAAGGGCGCGGTGTCGGCCGAGGGCTTCAAGGAGTGGATCGAACTCGACTCCTTTCAACTCGGGGTCAACCGGTCGTGCTCTGGGGGCGCCCGCGGCAACCGGGAAGCATCCACCCCGGCGGTTTCCGATATCACCTGCAGCAAAGGGCAAGACAAGGCGAGCACGGGGATCTTCACCGCCGCGCTCTGCGGCGAGGGGAAGAAGGTCGTCATCGCCTTCACCAAGACCTCGACCGACGGTGCTTCGCAACAGACGTACTTCCAGATCACACTAGAAAACGTCTTGGTTTCGAGCTTCAGCACGTCGGCTAACGGGGGCGACGCCGCCAGCAACCTGCATGAAGCGTTCTCGTTGAACTACACCAAGATGGAGTGGAAACACTGCGAGACCGACCTGAAGAACAAGGCCGCCACGCCCGCCATCGCCACCTGGGATCTCGCCGCCGGGGGCAAGAAGTAACCGATCCGCAGGGCGAGCCGGGCTCCGGCTGGCCCTTTTTCGATTCTCTACCGCAAAGGTGCATCATGACCGCCAGCGAACTCTTCCAAGCCGGAAAGCTCCGCGACGCCATCGACGCCCAGATCGCCAAAGTCAAAGCGCAGCCGGCCAACAACCCGGCTCGCTTTTTCCTCTTCGAACTCTTCCTATTCAGCGGCGAACTCGATCGCGCCCGCAAGCAGCTCGAAGTCCTCCGCTACGACGACCCCCAGCACCTCGCGGCCATCGAACAATATCGCCATGCGATGGATGCCGAGCTGAAACGCCGCGCCGTATTCGCCGGCACCGAACAACCGAAGGGCCTGACCGACGGCCCCCCCCATGTGATGCAGCGCTTCGAAGCGCTGCCGTTTTTGGCCCGCGGCGAACACGCCGAAGCCAAACGCCGTTTCGACGAAGCCAACGCTTCCGTTCCCGCGCTCAAAGGGACATTCAACGGCCTGCCGTTCGAAGGCCTTTATGACGCCGACGAACGCTTCGGCACCGTGCTCGAAGTCTTCGGCTCCGGCGGCGTCTATTCGTGGGTGCCACTCGAGAACATCGAAACAATCACGATGAACCCGCCCGCCGCGCCGCGCGATATCATCCTGAGACCCGCCAGCTTGGTGTTGAAAGACGGCATCGAAGGGGACGTACTTCTGCCGGGCCTCTACCCCGGCTCGTGGCAATCGCCCGACGGAGAACTGCAACTCGGCCAAGCGACCGACTGGCACGTTGCCGAAGGCGAAGTGACCCGAGGCACCGGCATCCGCCAACTCATCGCAGGGTCGGCGTCGCACCCGCTAACGAAGATTTTGCAAATCCGTTTCGAGAACTAGCCCGAGGCCCCATCGCCGTGCCTCCGCCCGCCCCGCCCAAAAAAGGCTTGCAACCCAGCATCGTCGACCGGCTCCTCGATCCCGAGTCGGCGGGCAACTCCATCGTCACGGGCTACACCGTCGAAAAGATGTATCTCGCCGTGCGGCGCGACCTCGAAGATTTGCTGAATACCCTCCACCCGTACCACAAGTTCCCGGAGAATTTCCCCGAGACCCGCGACTCCGTCGTGACCTACGGACTGCCCGACCTCGCCTCGATCGAGTCGATCTCCACCGAGCAGCGCGCGAACATCGGCAAGCTCATCCAACGCGCGATCCACCAATTCGAGCCGCGGTTGAAACAAGTGAAGGTGACGCTGTTGAAGCTCGAAGATTCGTCGCGGTTCTCGGTGAAGTTCAAGATCGAGGCCCGCTTGACGGTGGACCCCGCCCCAGAAGTCGCATTCGACACCATCTTGGACGTCGGCACCGGCAAGTACGAAGTGCAGGCCCAACGATGAGCGACTCGCTCTTCCGCCATTACGAATCGGAACTATTTTTCATCCGCAAACTCGCCCAAGAGTTCGCCCGGAAGTACCCCGCTGCGGCGTCGCGGCTGCAGCTCGAAGCGGATCGCTCGACCGATCCGCACGTCGAACGACTGATCGAGTCGTTCGCGCTTCTGACGGGCCGCATCCGCAACAAAATCGAAGACGAATTCCCCGAACTCACCGAAGCGATCCTATCGGTCGTTTACCCGCACGTCCTCAACCCGATCCCGTCATTCGCCGTCGTGCAATTCCAACTCGACCCCGTCCGCGGCTCCCCCGACGGCGTGAAAATCCCCGTCGGTAGCCCGCTGAACACCGACCGCATCGGCGAAACGAGCTGCCGCTACCGCACTTGTTATCCGCTCACGCTCTGGCCCGTCGCGTTGACCGAGGCCAAGCTCTACCCGCCGCCGTTCCCGCCGGGCCTGAATCCGCCGGTGCGGGCCAAAGCCGCCCTGCGGTTGCGCTTGCAAACGACCGGGGTCCTCGCCTTCGACGCTCTCAAGATCGACCGCTTGCGCTTCCACTTGGTCGGCGACAATTCGCTCGTCGCCCCGCTGTACGATCTCATATTCAACCACGTCCTCGAAGTCGCGTTCGTCGATCCGGCGAAGCCGAAGAATGCCGTCGTCCTCCCCGCTTCGGACGTCCTCCACCCCGTCGGGTTCGATCCGTCGGAGGCGCTGATCCCCTACCCGGCGAACGTCTTCCCCGGCTACCGATTGCTCACCGAGTACTTCGCTTACCCGTCGAAGTTCCTCTTCGTCGACTTCGCCGGCTGGGAGAAAGTGCGCGCCGCGTTCGGCCCGGCGAAACAAATCGACGTGATCCTGTTCTTGAACCGCACGCACCCCCGGCTCGAACAACTCCTCGAACCGAATTTGCTTCGCATCGGCTGCACGCCGGTCGTGAATCTCTTCGAACAGACGGCCGAGCCGATCCCGCTGACGCACACCCGGCCCGACTACCGCGTGACGCCCGAAGTCGGCCGGCCGACGGCATTCGAGGTCTATTCCATCGGCGAAGTCACGGGCGCGGGTGTGGATGCGAACGACCGGGACTACCGCCCCTTTTACCAGTTCCGCCACGGCCGCGATCGCGATAGCACCAAAGCGTTTTGGTACGCCACGCGGCGGCCGAGCCTCGCCGCCGAGGACAACGGCACCGACGTGCACCTGCATTTGGTCGATGGCAACTTCGACCCGACGAGTTCGGAAAAAGAAACCGTGATCGTGCGGATGCTGTGCACGAACCGCGATCTGCCGTCCCGTTTGCCGCGCGTCGGCGACGAAGTCCGTTTTGAAACCGCCTTCGCCGCACCCGGCACCAAAGTGCGTTGCGTCCGCAACCCGACGGGATCGCTGCGGGCCGCGAACCCGAAGGGCCGCTACTGGCAGTTGGTCTCGCACTTGAACCTCAACCACTTTTCGCTGACCGGCGACGAGGACGGCTTGGCGGCGTTGAAAGCGCTGCTGCAACTGTACGACTTCACCGACCCGATTGCCGAGCCGCAGGCGGCGGCCCAAGCCCGGCAGTCGATCGACGGCGTCGTCGGCATCGGCTCCAGGCGCGTCACCGGTTGGGTCGGTTCCGGGGAACTCGGCGGCTTCGCCCGCGGGTTGGAAGTCCAATTGGATCTCGACGAAACGAAGTTCGTCGGCAACAGCGGGTATTTGTTCGCCGCCGTGCTCGAAAAGTTCTTCGGGTTGGCGGTGTCGATCAACTCGTTCACGCAGTTGGTGGCGAAGTTCCGCCAACAGGAAACCGAATTGAAGCGCTGGCCGCCGAGGTCGGGGGATCGGCCGTTGGTATGAGTTCGACCCGAGCGGTGGGCGTGAGCCCTCCGAGGAATCGGAAGTCGGTGCCATGCAATATCTCGGAGGGCTTACGCCCACCGCTCGGGTGAAAAAATCATGCCCTCCGTCCGCGATTTGCTCTTCGACAAGCCCTACGAGTTCGATTTCTTCGCGGCGGTGCGGGCCTTGGAACGCCTGCAACCGCAGAAGAAAGCGATCGGCGGCCAAGCCGCGCCCGCCGAGGAAATCGCCCGCTTCCGACCGCGGTTATCGCTGTCGTTCCCGCCCAGCCAGATCGTCGAACTCGAGGTCGCCAACGACGAGCGCGCGATGCCTTTGCTGACGATTACCTTCTTCGGCTTGTACGGCATCAGCGGGGTGCTGCCGACGCACTACACGCAGATGATGCTCGACCTCATCCGCGATGTCCGCGGCCCGGAGCGCCGCTCCCTGCGGGATTGGCTCGACCTGTTCAACCACCGGCTCACGTCTCTTTTCTACCGGGCTTGGGAGAAGTACCGCTTCACCATCCCCTACGAGCGCGGCGAAGCCTACGAGCGCGAACCGGACACCTTCACCCTCGCCATCAAGAGCCTGATGGGGTTCGGTTCGGCCGGGGTTCGGAATCGCTTGCAGATCCGCGCACCCGGCCTCGGGGAAGCCGCCGCCGAGTGGCAATGGGCCGACGCCCCGGCGAAGGGGGTCACGAAAGCCGATCCGGCCCGGCTCGCCCACATCGACGACTTGGCCCTGCTGCGCTACGCGGGCTTCTTCGCCCAACGGCCGCGGAATACCGTCAACCTCGAAGCGCTCCTCGGCGATTATTTCCAACTGCCGGTGGTCGTGGAATCGTTCCGCGGGCAATGGCTCGCGATCGACCCGAGCAATCAGACGCAGCTCGGCAGCTTCGGCACCCTCGGAGTGGATGCCGTGGCCGGGGAGCGAGTCTGGCATGTGCAGTCGCGGTTCCGCATTCGCCTCGGGCCATTGAACCTCGAGCAATTCACCGAGTTCCTGCCCGACCCGGAACCGGTGCGCGCTCGCAAGTCGCTCTACCTCGTCATGCAATTGGCCCGGACCTACGCCGGGCCGGAACTCGATTTCGATTTGCAACTGGTGCTGGCCGCGCCGGAAGTCCCCGAAGTCCAACTCGCCGACGGACCGGGAATCGGCCCGCGCCTCGGATGGAATCTCTGGTTGATATCGGACGCGCCCGCAGCCCCCGTCGACGATGCCGTCTTCGAAGGCGATTGGATCACTCAGCTTCTATAACACCGTCACCCCTCGAACCCGCGAGACTGCGCCATGCCCTCGGTCAACCCCCGTGCCCTCTTCGACAAGCTCAACGCCACCTGCACCAAGGCCCTGCAATCCGCGGCCGGGCTGTGCTTGTCGCGCACGCACTTCCACGTCGAAATCGAACATTGGCTCCTCGCGATTCTCGATCAGCCGAACACCGACCTCCCCGTGATCTTCCGGCAGTTCGGCATCGACGCCAGCACGGTGAAGAACCAACTCAACGCTGCGCTCAACCGCTTCAAAACGGGCAACGGCCGGGCGCCCGACCTGAGCACCGAAATCCTCGATCTCTCCCGCGAAGCGTGGGTGCTGTCGTCGCTCGAATACACCGCGACGAAAGTGCGCTCCGGGTACTTGCTGGCCGCGGCGCTCAACGACCGCATGCTGTCGATGCGTTTGAAGACCTCGAGCGCCGAGCTCGGCCGGCTCCCCGAAGAAAGGCTGTTTAAGGAAGTCCGCGAGTTACTGGAGAAATCGAAGACCGAAGAAAACGAACAAGAGGCCGTGGCCCGCGCGTCGTCCCCCGATGCCGGCGGCGATGCGCCGTCGGCCAGTTCCAAGACGCCCTCGCTCGATCAATTCACGAACAACCTGACCGAGAGCGCCCGCAACGGCAAGATCGACCGCATCCTCGGCCGCGACTCCGAAATCCGCATGGTCATCGACATCCTCACGCGGCGCCGACAAAACAACCCCATCCTCACGGGTGAAGCCGGCGTCGGCAAGACGGCCGTGGTCGAAGGGCTGGCCCTCCGCATCTCGCAAGGGGACGTGCCGGATATCCTCAAAAACGTGGAGTTGCGGACGCTCGACCTCGGCCTGCTCCAAGCCGGGGCCGGGGTGAAGGGCGAGTTCGAGAACCGCTTGAAATCGGTCATCCAAGAAGTGAAGTCGTCGCCGACGCCGATCATCCTGTTCATCGACGAAGCCCACACGCTCATCGGTGCCGGTGGCCAAGCGGGGCAAAACGACGCCGCGAACCTACTGAAGCCGGCGCTGGCTCGGGGCGAGCTCCGCACCATCGCGGCGACCACCTTCGACGAATACAAGAAGCACTTCGAAGGCGACCCGGCGTTGAAGCGTCGCTTCCAAGAAGTCCGCGTCGATGAACCGGACGAAGCCAAGGCCATCCGCATGCTCCGCGGTGTCGCCGAGGTGATGGAGAAGCACCACAAAGTCCGCATTCTCGACGAAGCCATCGTCGAAGCGGTTCGCCTCGGCATCC
>JBBRUN010000297.1:0-7180 GCA_038247765.1 Gemmatales bacterium
GGTATGGCCGCGGCCGCCGTGGTCACCGGCAACACCGTGATCTTGAAACCGGCGGAGCAAGCGGGCGTCGTCGGTGCCAAACTGATGGAATGCTTCCAGCAAGCGGGCCTCCCGGCGGGAGTCGTCAACTTCGTCCCCGGCGTCGGCGAGGAAATCGGGCCGGTGCTCGTGAACCACCCGGACGTGGCGCTGATCGCCTTCACCGGGTCGTTGAAAGTCGCCCTGCTCATCAACGAGCAAGCGTCCAAGACTCCCCTCGGGCAGAACTTCGTCAAGAAGGTGATCGCCGAGATGGGCGGCAAAAACGCCGTGATCGTCGATTCCGACGCCGACCTCGACGAAGCGGTGCGCGGCGTCGTCGATTCCGCCTTCGGTTACGGCGGGCAAAAGTGCAGCGCCGGCTCGCGCGCCATCGTGGTCGCCGGAATCTACGACCAATTCTTGAACCGCGTCATCGAAGCGACCAAGAGCCTCACCGTGAGCGCCGCCGAGTCGCCCGGTTGCTCGCTCGGCCCCGTCATCGACGCCGAGTCGCGGGATCGCATCCGCAAGTTCGTCGATCTCGGCAAGACGCAGGCGAAGCTCGTCTATCAAGCCGACCTCGGGACCCTGGCCGACGAAGGTTATTTCGTCGGGCCGACGATTTTCGCCGATGTGCCCGAGACTGCGACCATCGCCCAAGAAGAGATCTTCGGGCCGGTGCTTTCGGTGATCAAAGCCGAGGACTTGGACGACGCCCTGCGGATCGCCAACGGCACCAAGTACGCCCTCACCGGCGGCGTCTTCAGCCGCAGTCCGGAGAACATCGCCAAGGTGAAGCGCAAGTTCCGCGTCGGCAATTTGTACGTGAACCGCAAATGCACCGGGGCCTTGGTTCACCGCCAACCCTTCGGCGGCTTCAAACTCAGCGGCATCGGCAGCAAAGCCGGCGGGCCCGATTATCTGCTGCAATTCGTGGTGCCGCGGACGATTACGGAGAACACATTGCGAAGAGGTTTTGCGCCGGAGAGCGGAGCGCCGGGGGAGTGAAGTATAGCAATAGTTCGTGGAAAGCGTTCTACTGAGCGGGGTGGCGTAAGCCCCCCGAGGATTTGTAACGAGATGCGGTTCACATGCTCGGAGGGCTGACGCCCACCGCTCGGGAGGAGAAGCGCCAAGGAACATTGCCGCACCCTCCCGCATCGCAATCCGCACATTCGTTGAAGTCTCCCGCCGCGGGATGTCGATTCCATAGTCGATGAGCCGCATTGCCCTCCTGCTGTTGTTCGTCTCGCTGACGGCGGGCTGCGCCGGGCGCGGGGTTCGCCAACGGCGGGCCGAAGCGATGCCCATTGCCACGGTGCCGCTGCCCCCCGTTAACCAACCCTCGTACACCCTCGGTTGCCCCGATCTCCTCGAAGTCCGCTTCGACGACTACCCCGCGTGGGATGTGCTCGCGTCGGTCGATGTCGATGGCACGCTGCCGCTCGGGGCTGCCGGGCGGCCTCGCGTCGAAGGGCGCAGGCTCGACGAAGCCCGCGAGGCCATCGCGAAGGAAGCCCGAGTCGAATCGGGGCGGGTGCGGGTCGCACTCGTCGATCCGAGCGCGAAATTCCTGACTGTGCACGGTCCGGAGGCGAACCGTCAGCAGATGCTCGTCTACCGGGGGCCCGAGCGGGTCGTCGAATTGCTACAGCGGTTGGGGGCGCTGAAACCGGGTTGCACCGATCCGCGCGACATCGGCGTCATCCGGCCGAATGCGGCCATCGGCGCCGCGCCGGAAATCTTCCACGTCGATTTCGAAGCGATCTTCCTCGACAACGACGATTCCACGAATATCGCGCTGCAACCCGGCGACCAGATTTACGTCGGCGAAACCCGCCGCAGCAGCTTCGGCCGACTGCTGCCGGACTGGCTGATGCCCATCTACAAGAAGCTGTTCCGCGTGCGGGCGTAGTCGATTCGGCGTCAATCCGTCACGGCCGACGGGGCCGTGGCGCTGGTGCTGACCGGCACGGCGGCGGCCGCGAGCAGCGCGGGGCTGTTACCTTCGCCGAAGATCAACAGCAGCGGGCTGGCGATGTAGATCGACGAATAGGTTCCGACGATCACACCGACGACCATGACGAACGCGAAGAGGTGCACGCCTTCCCCGCCCCAAATGTAGAGCACGCCGACCACGAGAAACACCGTGAGGCTGGCGAGGATTGTCCGGCTGAGGGTCTGGTTCACGCTGTCGTTGATCATCTGCGGCGTCAGCACCGGCGACTTGCCCCGCACTTCGCGGATGCGGTCGAACACCACGATGGTGTCGTTCACCGAGTAGCCGACGAGCGTCAGCAGCGCCGCCACGGCCGCGAGGTCGATCTTGAAGTCTTGCAGGCCCAAGAATTGGCCGACCGTCGTGTCGTGCAAGTAGTGGCAGAGCGCGATGCAGCCGAGGGTGAAGCAGAGGTCGTGGATGAGGCAAATCACGGCCGCGAGGCCGAATTGCCAACTGCCGAACCGGAACCAAAGGAAAGCGAGTACGGCGAGCCAACTCAGCGCGACCGCCATGAGGGCGTCGTTGCGCGTGGAGGATGCCAGCGCGGGGTCGAAGACTTCGAGGCGCTCCGGCAACGGCCGGGATTCGAACGACCGCTGCGCTTCGCCGAGGATCTTCCGCAGGGCGGCTTCATCTTCGGCTTTCTTCTCCGGCTTGGCCTTCGGATCGAGGGCCGCGCGGAATTCGATGTTGTCGGAGAAGTCGAGTTTCAGAATCGCGAAGCGGCCGGTGCGTTCTTCTTCGGACGCCGCGGCTTTATCGGCGGCGGCCACGCCCGAGACCGTCAGGGCCGTCGCGGATCCGGCCGCGGGCAGGCGGTTGCCGAGCTTCAGTTCCCGTTCGACGAATCGCTTGAAATACCCCGGCGAAGTCGGTTGGTCGAAGGTCAGGGTCGCGGTGAAGCCGACCTTATCGACGCCGCGCTCGTCTTTGATTGAAGCGTTGGAAATAGCGAGATCTTTGATCTTCGTGCCGGCCATCAGGGCGTCGCCCGACTTCTCGTCCCGCAAGAGGCGGTCGAGCATAATCTGCACGAGTTCCGGCTCTTTTTCCGTGGTCCGCACGGTGAAACTGCGGGCCTTATTGCCGCCGAAGCTGTCCTCTTTCAAGAAGACTTGCTCCACGGATGCATCGGGCAGGATCGCCGCCCGGGCCTTGAGGTTGGCGAGCCGCGCGGCTTCGTCCGCCCCTTCGGGCCGCGTCGCCAAGGTGACTTTCTCTTCGACGATCTTGCCGTCGCCCTCATCGTAGACGAGCTTGAAGATGTTCTCGGATTTCGTGACTTCGCCGGTGCCGCTGTCGGTGCCGCCCGTCAGCATCGGCACCACGTCCTTGACGTTCAACCGCATTTTCTGGCGGCTTTCGCCGAGCAGTTCGACCATCCCCATTTTGCCGTCGGTGCCGCCGAGCGAACGCTCTTCGCCTTCTTTCAAGCGGCCGCCGTACGCGGTACCTTGGGTGAAGTCGACGTTGAGGACTTTCTCCCCGCGGATGAGGAACAACGCGAGGCCGGCGACGGTGAAGCCCGCGGTGAGGGCGAACATTTTGTTGCGGAGGCGCATGAAGTCGAAGGTCGGCCGGGCGAAGAGCCGCTTCATCGACAGCTTCGTGACCCACTTGCGGTGCATGCTGTAGTCGAAGATCAGACGCGTCATGAACAGCGAGGTGAACAGGCTAATGATGAGGCCGACCGTGAGGCTGACGCTGAAGCCCTTCAAGCTGTCGTTGCCGAAGGTGTACATGACGATGGCGGTGAAGATGCTGGTCAAGTGGGTGTCGATGATCGTCGGTAAGGCGCGGTCGTACCCGTTGCGGATCGCCCCCAGCAGCGTCGCGCCCTTCTCCCGCTCTTCGCGGATGCGCTCGTAGATGAGCACGTTGGCGTCCACCGCCATGCCGAGCATGAGCACGAGGCCGGCGAGGCCGGGCAGGGTGAACGCGGCGTTCACGGCGACCATGAAGCCGATGGTGAGCAGCAAGTTGGCGAACAGCGCTACGCAGGCGACGAGGCCGGCGAAGCGGTAGTAGTAGACCATGAACAGCAGCACGGCCGCGAAGGAGGCGAAGACCGAGATCAACCCCTTGCGGATGGTCGATTCGCCGAGCGTGGCGCCGACGGTGTTTTCGCTGACGGGGTCGGGTTTGAGTTCCGCGTTCAGGTTCCCCGAGCGCAAGATGTTGACGAGTTGGTTGACGGCCTTTTGGGTGAAGCTGCCACCGCTGATGATGCCCGAACCGGGCAATACGGCGTTGAGCGTCGGGGCGGACACGATTTTATCGTCCATGATGACGGCGAGGCTGCGGACCATGGCGTCGGTCGGTTTGTTGCGCTCGGTCATGTCGCGGAACATCTTCGATCCGGCTGGCGTTTCGAAGTTGAAACCCACGGCCGGATTGTTGTCTTGATCTTCGCGAGAACTGGCCGAGATGCGGACGTCGCCGATAACGCGGACATTGTCGGCCGTCGAGACCCGTGTCAGCAAAAAATATTCGACGTCCTTACCGTCTTCGTCTTTGATTCGGGATTGCTTGGAGAAAGGCCGGTTGTAGTACAGGTACGAAACGACTTGGTTGCCTTTGCTCCCGCCGCGTTGCAAGTGCGTCCGATTGCGATTGGCTTCGAGCTGCGGATATTCCCAACTGACGCCTTTGCCGAATTTCTTCGGCGGCGGTTCTTTCGCGTAGGCGCTGCTCAGCCCGCGGCTTTCGCGCTCTTCTTTACCGAGTTCGACCCATTCGTAGCGGACGTCGATTTCGTCGCCGCTGGCCTTGACCTTGAAGGTGCCGGCCGGGGCTGGCGGAACCTTGCCCGCTTTGGCGCGATCGGCGATGGTCGTGTCGCCAAGGGTCGGGGTGTCCAAGATTCGCTGGGCTTCGAGGATCCCTTCGCGGTCGTCTTCCATGTTCGCCAAGATGCGGAACTCGAGCACGCCGGTCTGTTTGACTTGGTTGCGGACGTCCTGCACGAACTCTTCGTTCGCCGCTCCCTTGTCGCCGCTGGTGCTGCCGGCGAACGGTAGAATGATCTCGACCCGGCTGTTGCCGATGGGGCGCACGACGACGTTCTTCAAGTCGGTCGGGTCGATCCGCTTCTTCAGCTTCTCGGCGAGTTGCTTGATGTCGTCGTTCGTGAGCTCCCGTTTGCCTTCGCCGCGCGCGGTCGATTTGTCGTCCATCCGCTCGCGATCGACTTCGTAGACGAGGATCGTGCCGCCGGCGAGGTCGATCCCGCGGCGGAAACCGATCTGGCCTTGCGACTCCTTCCAGAAGGCGAAGCCGGCGAAGCCGGAGGCGATGATCGTCGGCACGAGGCAGAGAATCAGGCGGGTCAGAAATTTCGGTCGCATGGCGTACTCGGATAAAAACCGGCGGCACGGCCCCGGCCAATGGGTGTGGGACGACTAGCTCTTGACTTCGGGCGCGGTGCTTTCGGCGACCACGGTCGTGATCGTGGATTTGAGGACGCACATCTTGGTGTCTTCGGTTCGGATGACGACTTCGATATCGCCGTCTTTGATTTTGACGACGGAACCGACGATCCCCGACGAGGTGATGATCTTCGCGCCCGGCTTCAAGTTTTCCATCATCTTCTTGGCTTCGCGGTTCTTGCGGCGGTTCTGCGGCAGAATTACGACCAAGAAAAAGAGCCCGAACATGGCCAGCATGAACGGCAACTGCAAGTAGAACGGCTGTTCGGGCTGCTTCGGGGCCGGGGCGGGATCTTCGGCGATCAAGGCGGTGAACGTCACGGAATATCCTGTTCAGTGCGATGGCGGAAGCCAGCTGCAAAATCGAAACGCGCATCTTAGTTGCGGGACTGTGGCACGGCAAGGCGGGCTTGTCTGGCCCCTGCCGTCTAATTTCTGTCATCTAACAACTGTTCGGTTTCGTAAACAGTGGCTAGATGACAGATATCAGACCACAGATTGTACCCACCCATTGTCGCGATAGATTAGACTGCTTCCGGAGGTCTTCGGTCACTTGTTCGTCCGTTTCATCCCCACGCCCGATCTCGCGCAAGATATCTTCGGCTGAGGTCGGTTCGAGTTCATTCATCAACGATCTCCAGAAACTTCCCGTTCATTCTACCGATGCCCATCCCGCTTCACATCTCAGTTGGTACTCCCCGTACCGCCCCTCGACAATCGCCGACCGTGCCTCGCGCATCAGTCGCAGGTAATACGCCAAGTTGTGCAAACTCAGGAGCGTCGGTCCCAGCATCTCTTCGGCGTTGAACAGGTGGTGCAAGTAAGCCCGGCTGTAATTCCGGCAGCACTGGCAGTCGCAATCGGACATGACCGGAGCCGGATCTCGCTTGTGTTTCGCATTGCGAATCTTGACGGGCCCGGTGTCGGTGAAGGCGAGCGCGTTCCGGCCGCTGCGCGTCGGCATCACGCAGTCGAACATGTCGATGCCAGCAGCGACGGCGATCAGCAAATCCTGCGGCCGACCGACACCCATGAGGTAACGCGGCTTGTTCGAAGGCAACAGTGCCGCGCAAGCGGGCAAGGCGGCGTGCATCGCTTCGGGTGCCTCGCCGACGCTGAAGCCACCGAGGGCATAGCCGGGGAAATCCATCGGGATCAAAGCCTCGGCACACTCGGCCCGGAGATCGATATTCAGCCCGCCCTGCACGATGGCGAACTGCGCCTGCGTCGGGTGCGAATGGTGCGCCTTGCAGCGCTCGGCCCAATGAATCGACCGGCGGATCGCATTCCGCATGACGCCGGACGGGGCATCCGCCGGGGGACATTCGTCGAGCACCATGGCGATGTCGCTGCCGAGGTTCTGCTGGATCTCCACCGCTTTTTCGGGAGTGAGTTCCAACTCGCGGCCATCGAGGTGGCTTTTGAAAATTGCCCCGTGGTCGGTGATCTTGCGCTTCTGGGCGAGGCTGAAAACTTGGAAGCCGCCCGAATCGGTGAGGATCGGGTGCGGCCAATTCATAAAGGCGTGCAAGCCGCCGAGATCGCGGATCAGTTCGTCGCCCGGCCGCAGCGTGAGATGGTAGGTGTTGCCCAAAATGATCTGCGCGCCGACGCCGCGCACCATCTCGGGAGTCAGCCCTTTCACGGTCGCTTGGGTGCCGACGGGCATGAAGATAGGGGTTTCGACAGTGCCGTGGGCCGTGGTGAGTAACCCGGCCCGAGCGGCACC
>JBBRUN010000298.1:0-7126 GCA_038247765.1 Gemmatales bacterium
CCTCGTGCGGCGCCATCTAAATCAACAACGGGGCGGGGGCGGCGCGCCCCCCCCCCCAACCCCCCTCGTCCTCGGGGGCGGGGCCCCCCCCGCTTCCCGCTCAGGTTTGACTCACAGTCGGCTCGCCGGGAGATTCTTCTTAGAACCGCACCCCGAGCATGAAGAGTAGGTTCACGTCTTGGATGTCGCCGTTGAGCGGCGGGATTCCGTTCATCCAGTTGTAGCCGTATTCGGCCCGGAACCCGGCGAGTAGAATCCAGCCGCCGAAGCTCTTTTCCCAATCGATGTGGGCGCCGACGGTGACCGCGTGGAATACGCTCTGGCGACGGCGGTAGCCGCCCGGATCGCCCAGTGGTTCGAAGCCGACGCTGGACGTACCCCAACGGCCGCCGACGTCGGCTCCGAAACGCCAGTTGCTGTCCGCGGCGTGGGCCACATCGCCGGGGCCATTTAAGAACCAATCGCGGCCGAGGGCGAAGTTCAGGCTCGTCCGCTTGAGGGCGCGAACCCCGAGCGGGATCGCGACGCCATTGGCCGGGTCGCTCCCCTTCAACGCGTTCGCCGAAACATTCAGCTGGCTATTCAGACTTTCGCCTTTGTTAAAGGTGTAGCCCAAACCGATGTCCAAGGTCCACGCGGCGTCGCCGGCCGTGTTGAACAGCAGCGTCCGCATACCGCCTTGGATGACGTAACCCGTGCGCAGCGCGCCGCCGTAATCGCCGGTATCGGCGAGAACCGAGACCCCGTTTCGCAAATAGCTTTCGTAGGTCACCGGACCGTTGCCGCCGATGCTGTCGCCCGTCCACGGGCTGTAAACGGCGCCGGGAACCGATTGCGCCGGCAGGCCCGTGGCCGGGGCCGTGAGCATTTCCGTCGGTTGGTGGGCTTGTCCGCCGGCGGGCATCAGTGTCGACATGGCCGGCAGTTGGCCCGCCATCGTCGGTGCCGCTTGGGTCGGTTTCGTGCTGAAAAGCGGCGATTGAGCCGACGCACCGGCCGACCCGCACGCTACGCCCAAGCCCGCGAGGAGAATCCGAAACGCTCTCATGCCGTGCCTCGTCTGCTCGTGACCACCGCGCGCACCGAAAACCCCGTGGCACGCGCTCGACGCTCTTTCATCGACCGAAAGCTGGGTCAACCTTAACGGTTTTTCCGACCGCTCCGGTTATGCCGCGTTCGGGCCAATCTCCCCCGGTCATATAACAGCGGCATGGAAACGGTCGAACTCCGCGATGCCGCAACCGCGCGGGATTACCTTCTTCAGGGGCTGTGGTTCCAGCGCGTCTCGAAACCGAGTGCCGCGTCGGTGAAGCCGGCTTTGGAATGGGCGCTCGAAGTGGCGTCCTCCGGGCAACCACTCCAGCCGCTCGGCTTCCTCGCCGACCTCGGCTCCATTGCTTTCGGCACCGAGTCCGGTCGCCAAGCCAAGGACATCGCCACGACCCCCGGTTGGCCGGTGGCATCGGCCCGCGCTTACGAAGACTTCCTGCTCGGTAAAATCTACGCCGATTGGACTTTCGAGCGCGCGGCCGACGCCTTGCGCCGCTACGCCGGGTCGGACCGCGCCAAGGGGTTGGCGTACGTAGCGAAGCAATTCCGCGATCGCGCGAAACTCGGCGGTATCGATCTCTCCCCCGGCGTCATCCGGGGTCTGCTCAGTCGTTCCGCCGAAGACAACCTCCGCGACGGTTACGAATCGCTCGAGCGGGACGGGCCTTCGGCGTTGCTGCTCAGTCAATACGAGGAACTCGCGCGGGCCGCGCGGCGCATCGGCGACATCCTCGGCGGCGAAGATGTCATCGCGCTGGAACAGCGTACGGCCTTGGCCGACATGGGCACTTATGTCGCCCACCGGCAGATTCTGCAAATGGCCGCGCTGTTCGAATCGCGCTTGCCGGCGAGGCCGGTCCGCCCGTGGTCCGGCCGCAAAGAAGTGCCGACGCGCGTCCTCGACGAAGACCAATACCCCGTCGGCGGGTACTCGTCGATTTCCAACCGGGGCTCCATCGAAAGCCTGCTGCATTCGCAACTGGCGTACATGGAGACCGATGAATCGCCAGACCTGTTCGACGTGAAGTTCGTGCGCGACGAACTTTTTTTTTACTCGCGAGACGAGAACCAATTCCGTCGGCGGCGGCGCGTGTTCGTGTTCGTTTGGAACCCGTCGCTGACGGAGGCTCGGTTTAAAGATTCGGCGCTGCCGTGCCAGCGGATCGTGCTGGTCCAAGCGCTGGCGCTGACGCTGATCCGCCGCCTGTCGGACTGGCTGAGCCACGACGCCCTGCGCTTCGTACTGTTGTTTCCCAAAGCCCAAGGGGCGTGGCCGCTGCTCGACGAAGCCGAGCTCATGGAAATTTTGCTGATCGAACAGCGCGGGCGTGGATTGGCGACCGTGGCCTACCCGACCGGGCCGGAGCTGAGGGCCCACGCCCTCGCCGGGATGCTCGAAACCCCGGCGGCCATCGCGACGTATTGCGGGCAATTGTCGCGCACGAGCCAAGTCCATGTGCTCGAACTCGGCGCGGTCGCCATTCAGCCGATCGTCGAAGGGCCGGTGTTGCACCGATTGCTGGTGACCGCCGCGCGACCGCAATTGCTAGGCGGCGACGGCGAATTGCACATATGGCCCGCGGACGAACCGCTGGATGATTGGGTCGAAGCCGCGATGCGGATCTTGCAACTTTGGGTGTGAACGACGGACGGGAATCCCCTTGCGATGTCGCCCCTACCCCCACCCAACCGCGGGCATAAGTTAGCGGGGTTGTTTCTCCCGCGAGGTCCCGCAGATGATCCCGATCAATTTGGCCGGCAAGGTCGCCCTCGTCACGGGCGTCGGCGACAACGAGAGCTTCGCGTGGCACATCAGCAAGCACCTCGCCGCTGCCGGGGCGCGAATCGTGTTGGCGTGCCACCCGCGCGTCGTCGGCATCGTCGAAAGCTTCCTCACGCGCGACCTCGATCGCGAATCGCGCGAACTGCCTTTCGTGGGCGGAGAATTGAAGGTCGAAAAAGTTTTCGCCTGCGACGCCAGCTACGACACCATGGACGACGTGCCGCCCGAAGTGAAGAACGATCGTCGCTACGCGAAGTTCGCCGATTACAGCATCCAAGGCACCGTGGATGCCGTCGGCAAGGAGTTCGGCGGGATCGACATTTTGATTCACTCGATCGCTTTCAGCCGGGAGATTACGAAATCGGCCAAGGACACCAGCCGGAAGGGATACATGGAGGCGCTGGGCATCTCGGCGTACTCGCTGACGAGCCTGCTGCGGGCCGCAGAGCCGTACATGACCGGACGCGAAGGCGGGGCCTGCGTCGTCGGCCTGACCTACTTGGGTGGCGAGCGAATCGTGCCGTACTACGGCGGCGGGATGAGCACGGCGAAGGCCGCTCTGCAGATCGACGCCAAGCAATTGGCCAGCAACTTGGGCGGGAAGAACATCCGCGTGAACCTGATCTCGGCGGGGCCGTATTTGTCCCGTGCGATGCGGAGCATTCGGCCGGGCGAAGGGGAGAAGACCGTCGAATATGCCGCGAGCCGGTCGCCGCTCCCGCGGCCGATCGAACCGGAGGAAGTGGCCGCCGCGACGGTGTTCTTGTGCAGCCCGATGGCCAGCGCCGTCACGGCTCAAGTGCTCTATGTCGATTGCGGGTACAACGCGATGGGAGTATGAATTCAGCGAGCCGCCGGAGTTCCCGAGCAAGACTCCGGCGGCTCACGCCAGCCGACTCGCCGATTCAAACTATTTCTTCAAAGCGGCCGTGCCACTGCCCTCGACTTTGCCTTCGAATTTTAAGGCGACGTCGTCGTCGCCCATTTTGATCGTGCCGTCGATCTTCATCGTCCCCGTGATTTTGCTCTTCACTTCGATGCCGGTTTTCAAACTTCGCCAGCCGGTCGAAACGATGGTCATTTCGAGGTCAGGTGCGCCGTCTTCTTTCATCTTCCCTTTGATGGTACCGCTGATTTCGATCACGGCGCACTCCTCACCATCGACCTTCTCGACCTTGAGGAACTTCAGTTTCATTTCGCCGCTGGCTTCGGCAATGGTTCCGCCGGTCAGGCTATTGATCTTGGCGGCATCGACTTTCCACGCGTGCCCGACCTTCACTTTGGCTTCGGGGTAGATCTCGTCGTCGCTGCCGGGTCCCTCGCGCTTGTCGAGTTCCTTCTTCTGTTCGTCGGTCGGCTTGCCATCCTCGAGCGAGTTCTTCCATTTGCCATCTTTGCCTTTCACCGCGAGGATCCGCTCGCCCTGCAGCACGCTGGTCTTGTCTTCCTTCATGTCGTTGCCGTTGATGCTGGAAGTCGTATCGACCGATTCCTTGGTGATGGTCGTCTTGTACTTCAGGATCTCGCGGCCCTTGACTTCCAAAACTTCGTCTTCCTCTTCGCCGACGATGTCGAGGTTCTGCTTGAGGTCGATCTTCATGCCCATGACCGTCACGGTGACGTCGGCATCTTTGATCGTCATCTTCGATTTACGGACGACGGCCATCCCTTTGGTCGGGGCCGGGCCGCGCAAATCGTAGGTGTCATCGGCGGCGATGCCGGGGCCTGCGATGGCCAACAGGGCGAACAGGGCGAAATTACGCATTCGAATCTCCTCGGGATGTGTTCACTTCAAGGCATTCGTTCCGCAGGCTCGATTATTTCTTGACGCTGCGCAAAGTCCCTTTGATTTCGCGCGGCTCGCCGTTCGTGAGCACTTTCGCGAAGCCCTTGGCGTGGGCGAGGTCGCCGATGTGGGTGCGATCTTTTCCGTCGAGCACGAACACGGTGACGTAGTAACTCTTGCCAGGCTTGAGCTTCGCTTTCGCCCCGAGTTCGATCGTTTCGACCGTCTCTTTGCCCTCGGTGTGGCTGAAATTCTTGACTTCGAGCTTATCGACGAGGTCGGCGGCCTTATCCGCGATGCGCGGATCGTACTCGTAAAGACGCACTTCCAAGACGAGTTTTTCGAACGATTTCAGATCCTTCGGCGCCGCGACGGTACCGGTGATCCTGGCGGAATCGTCGTCCGCAGCAAAGACGGGTAATGCCGAGGCGATCATGGCGAGTGCAACGAGAATGCGCATGGAAGGCTCTTTGTAGTTGTCACCTCGTATCGCCGGGCAGAATTAAGATACGGGATACCCGACTTCCGGTACAGCGCAGGACTCGGCTCACCAGACGAAAACACCGGGTCGGAGTTTCCTCCGACCCGGTGAGGGGTTCCGCTCGTTCGATCCGCAGAATCAATAGCGGACGATGAAACCGAAGTTCAAACCGTGGACGAAGAAGTCGTCTTGGCGGTTGATGAGCGCCGGGCTGCCGCTCGAGACGCCGCCGAAATTGCTGGAAGCGGGAACCACGGAGCCGTCCACTTGGCCGTTGAACAAGTTGCCGGGGCGGGACACCGAGCTCAGGTGCACGAAGTTGTAGCCCACCGTGCCGACCAACCAAGGAGTGATTTGCAAACCGAGGGTCGTGTTCAGGTCGGTGACGATCCCGAACTCGTCGTTGCGGGTCGTGCCGATGTTAGAGGCGTTGGCCAAGAGCCCGCCCCGGCTGCTCGAATTGGACTGCGTGAAGACGTTGAGCGCGCTGGTGGTGCCTTGTACATCGATGTCTTGGTGGATGATGCCGGCGCCCACTTTACCCGTGACGCCGAAGAACCAGCGGCCGGAGTTGAGCTGGCTCTGCAGCCCGACTTGCCCGCCGTAGAAGAAGTTGCGGGTGCTGAACCGATCCCGCACTTCCACCGAGGTCGGCGACGAAATCGTGGTGCCGTTATACGTCGCGGTGTTGCCGGGCAGCAGTTGGCCCCGCGTCGTGGCTTCGAGGGTTTCGGCGAGTTGGTTGAACCGGAAACCCGCGACGAAGTTGAGCACCCAGTGGCGGCTATCACCCTCGGCGGTGCGGTAGAGGTTGACCAGCGCGTTGGCTTCCAAGCCCCAGAACTTGGTTTCGGCCCGCGTGAGGGCCGAGCCGAATGAGAACGTCGGGAAAGAAGCGAGCAAGCTGCTGCCACCCGCACCGGTGTCAATGAACGGCCGGGCGATCACGGGGACGCCGTTGCTGGTCGAGTTCGAACTGACGAAGAGGTTGTTCGAAACCGGGGAGAGGTAGGTGCCCACGAATTCGGCGCCGATGCGCATGTCGGACGGGCGGAAGTAGCCGGTGCTGATGCGGAAACCGCTAGCGGTTCCGAGATCGAGGTTAGATCCGCCGCTCAGGACGCTCGTCGTCGGCCGACCGACGACACCGGCATCGGCGGGCGAACTCGTCGTCAGCAGCGGAAAGCCGACGGGCTGCGAGTTCGGGAACATCAACAAGTATTGGGCGTCGATCCAGAACGACGGGCTACCATGACGACCGGCTCCGAACAGGCCGCCGCCCTTGTGCAAAGCCGGGCTTTCAAACGGAGCTTGGCCGTACGGGCCGCCGTTCGGGTACGTCGGCAGACCGCCCGGCGGCAGGCCGTTCGGCGCGAACGCGTTCGGATCGACGTTGCCCGCCGGCATTTCGCCGAGGCTCACGCCCGGCGGCGGAATTGTCGGATTGGTGAACGGAGCCGGCATGGGCCCTTGGGCCAGCGCTCCCCCTGCGCTCACGGCCAGCGCCGCCAGTGTTCCTAAGACCTTCTTCCGCATGGCAGACTCCTGAACCTGCTCGGCGAACCGGATGGCTGTCCCGGGCCGACGAGGCGAGCGGTTGATGCACCGACAGCGTGTTACCCCCTAACACCCCGTCGCTCGGAAGCATCGAGCTTCCTGCTACCTCCCTCAATCGACATCCGAGAATCCGAACATGAGGCAGAATCCCGAAAGTCGCGCCGAACCGCACATTCGCGAGAATACGGACAGATTGCCAAGGGGCTGTGGTAACGATTCTTGGAGTTTATTTGCGAAGAGCCGCTTTCGCGGGTTTACGTGAGTAGCGTGACCTACAAAACCTCCAAGAATCGTTGCCGTGCCCTTTGTGCCAACTTTAGCTTTTAGCTTTCGGTCATTCTGCATACCCCCCCTGCCGAAAGCAGCGAAAGCAGCGAAAGCAGCGAAAGCAGCGAAAGCAGCGAAAGCAGCGAAAGCAGCGAAAGCAGCGAAAGCAGCGAAAGCAGCGAAAGCAGCGAAAGCAGCGAAA
>JBBRUN010000299.1:0-7120 GCA_038247765.1 Gemmatales bacterium
ACCGCTGCGCCGATATCTTCATCGATCTGCGAGCCTATCTCATGGGCGGCAACGTCACCTGAGCCGTCAGTAATCGCCCGGTACTTCGCCGGCGCTCATCGTGCAGAGGGCAGCGAAGACCGCAAGCGGTACGCTCTCGCGCACGAATTGCACGTGGCCGTCGGTGAACAAGACATTCGCTCCGCCGCTGTGGAAGCTGTACGGTTCGTTGTCGTTCTTCTTGTTCATCGCACCTGCGCAACTCGGGCCGCAACCTTCGGCACCGCCGTCGGCCGACGCGCCATCAAGGCTGAAGGGGCCTTCACTGTCGATCCAACCGATCCCTTGATCGTTGGTCAAGGCGGAGTTCGCCGAGCGATTGCGGAACACCAGCGGCCGGCCGGCGCATTCGACGACGAGAATCGTCGATGAGGTTCCGTCGGTCACGTCGGTCATCCGCGTACGGGAGTTGCGCGACATCACCGAAAAGCGATTGCCCGTCGAGTACAGAGCGGTGGGAAGATGCGGATTGATCGCCGCCGGTTGCACGCCGAGGATCGCTTCGTAGTCGGTCGGGGCGAGCGCGTTAGCAAACGTCAGCGCCGGCCGGGGGGACTTCGGCACGGCGCTGAGCACATCGTTCCGCTGCGGCACGCTGGGGCATTGATAGGTTTTCACCGGCACGGCCCCCGCCGTCGGGTTCGTGCCTTCCCACCAGTTCAAGTTGAAGTTGTAGAGCTTCTGCAAATTTTCCTGCTCGATGTACGGCAGCGTGAGCGGCCGCCAGCCGACGTATTTCCCGGCGGGGTTGCCCGGCCCGGTCGTCGTCCACCCGGACGCGGGAAAGACTTGGTTGGCATCGTGGAAGCCGTGCAGCGCCAAGCCGAGTTGTTTGAGGTTGTTCGTGCATTGGGCGCGGGCGGCCGATTCCCGCACCTTCTGCACCGCCGGCAAAAGGAGCCCGATGAGAATGGCAATGATGGCGATGACGACCAAAAGCTCAATCAGAGTGAAGGCGGAACGGGGTAGACGTCGCATGGCTGAACTCCAAATTTGGACATTGGTTAAGGCGTACTATAACCAACAGGAAAGAGTTTTGACCTTGAGCATTTCTTGTGGCTTCGCGGCGGGCTTCGATCCATGCGACCGCGAACCTCTGCGTTGACACTCGGAGTTTCTGAAATACGTCGTCCCCTTCGGTGCGAAGACCGTTCATCCCCGGTCGATTCTAGACCCGCAAATACAATTCGCTGCGTCACCCCACTCCGGAATTCCGATGTCCGACACATTCACCATTGGCCTCGTGCAAATGAGCTGCGATGCCGACCGCGAGACCAACCTGCTCAAGGCCGAGGTGGCCATCGGCGACGCAGCGAAGGCCGGGGCGCAGATTGTCTGCCTGCCGGAACTCTTCACCGGGCCCTACTTCTGCCAGACCGAAGACACCGCGCTCTTCGATCTCGCGGAGCCGGTGCCGGGGCCGAGTACGGATCGCCTCGGCGCCGCGGCCAAGTTGCACGGGGTCGTGGTCGTCGGCTCGTTCTTCGAGAAGCGGATGCCGGGGGTGTACCACAACACGAGCACCGTCCACGATGCCGATGGCACGTTTCTGGGGATGTATCGCAAGATGCACATCCCGGACGATCCGATGTTCTTGGAGAAGTATTATTTCACGCCCGGCGACCTCGGCTGGAAGGTCTTCGCCACGAGGTACGCCAAGGTCGGCACGCTCGTCTGCTGGGATCAGTGGTACCCGGAAGCCGCGCGGTTGACGGCGCTGCAGGGGGCCGAGGTGATCTTCTACCCCACTGCCATCGGCTGGCACCCGCGCGAGAAGGCCGAGTATGGCGATGCCCAGCACAGCGCTTGGGAGACGAGCATGCGCGGCCACGCCATCGCCAACGGCGTGTATGTCGGTGCCGTCAACCGGGTCGGCCACGAGAAGCTCACGGGCGACGGGCTGGAATTCTGGGGGCGGTCGTTCGTCAGCGATCCGTTCGGTCGGATGCTCAAGCTCGGCGACACGGCGAAGGAAGAGATCATCACGGTGACGTGCAGCCGGAAGTGGATGGAAGAAATCCGGCGGAATTGGCCCTTCTTCCGGGATCGGCGCATCGACTACTATGGGGACTTGGTGAAGCGCGTGGCCGATTGAATCCGATCCCTTTCCGAGGTTGCTCTCCATGATGAAGTTTTTCACTTGCTTGGCGGCGCTGGCCATTTCTGGCTCGGCCTTCGCCCAAGACAAGCCCGATAAGTCCGCCGAGGTGAAGCCGCAAAAAGACGCGGCCACCGAGAAGCTGACGACATCCGGGCTGTTGAAACCGACGCTGATCGAATCGGCCGATTTGCTCGTGTACACTTCG
The DNA here is from genome assembly GCA_038247765.1 of Gemmatales bacterium. GTDB lineage: Bacteria > Planctomycetota > Planctomycetia > Gemmatales > Gemmataceae > JALHQU01. The sequence continues at coordinate 2,346 of JBBRUN010000299.1, forward strand.
TGGCCCGATGCGAAAGCGAAGTCGCTGGCAGCCGGAGTGCAGCGGGTGTTCGAACTCGCCCGCAAGTCGCTGAAGTTCGAACCGACCGATTCGCCGTGGGCCGGCAAGCTGACGGTGTTCTTCTTGCCCGAGCGCAAGGATTTCAACACGTTCGTGCGCCTCGTCGAGCAGCGCAAGCCCGATCCGGGCGATACGACTTCGGTGCAGGTCCGCAGCAAGGAGCCGTACATCTTGGTCGGCTTGGACGCGGATTCGAAATTCACCGAAGCCGAGACGGCGGGTGAGGTCGGCGCGGCTGTCTCGGAAGCGCTGTTGAATGTCAAAGCCGGCGTGACAGCGGGTGCCGTGGCGCTGCCGACGTGGGTCACCACCGGCTTCGGGAAACTGATGGCGCTGCGGGTCGAGGGGAACGCGGCCAAGTTCGCGGCCTACCGGTTGAAGGCCAAGGGGTTGATCGCCAAAGGCAAGGCATGGAAAGCCGCCGACGCATGGGGCGAAGCGAAGTCCAAAGAGACCGACATCGCGGCGATCAGCGTCATCGAGTTCCTGATGTCCGGGCCCGACCCGATGAAGTTCACCAAAGTGCTCAGCGGCTTCAAGCCGAGCGATGAACGCCCAAACCCGACGCTGGAACAAGCCTTGGAAGTGGCCGATTACAATCCGGATACATTGGACACGGCGTGGAAGGCATGGCTTGCGAAGGTGAAGTGATTATCGAAAAAACGGGGCGAGTCGGCTAGAAATGTTGGACGCTCGCCCTAAGATATGTTTTCGGTTCGGGAAGACGTAGCTCAGCCGGTAGAGCAGCTCACTTTTAATGAGCGGGTCGTGGGTTCGATCCCCACCGTCTTCACTGCTTTGTCCCTGCAATCCACTTTCATTTCCACATTCCCTACCGGATCCTCATGGGGGACGGTATCTGGCTAAAGACGGTAAAAGAAGTCGGCAATTTTCTCACTGATAGGCATGCCAATTGCCAATTCATCCGGGCTTATTGCCAATGTTCCTTTGAGACTTCCCCATGTTCGGTCGGAAGAAAGTCCGGTACGCCGTTGTCGGGGCCGGTTGGTTCGGCCAGGCGGCCGTGCTTCCAGGGTTTGCGAACTCCAAAAGTTCGCAGCTCCAGGCCATCGTTTCGGGCGATCCGACGAAACAGAAAGAACTCGGCGATAAGTACGGCGTATCGACGTTTACATACGACCAATACGATGGCCTCATGGCCAGTGGCGATATCGATGCGGTTTACATCGTGCTGCCGAATTCGATGCATCGGGAATATACGATCCGCGCCGCGAAGCACAATGTCCACGTACTTTGCGAGAAGCCGTTGGCGGCCAATGCCCAAGAGTGCCGGGATATGCTAGCCGCGTGCCGCGCAGGCGGGGTTCAATTGATGACCGCCTATCGGTTGCATTTCGAGTCGGCGAACTTGTCGGTGGTGGAAAGAATCGCTTCCGGTGACATCGGTGAGCCCCGACTATTCGTTGGAATCAATTGCCAGATGATCGAAGACGAAGACAATTCCCGGCTCGATGGGGACCTGAAGGGAGGCCCGCTGATGGATTTGGGCGTCTATTGCATCAACGCGGCTCGTTACACGTTCAAAGCGGAGCCGGTCGAGGTTTTCGGGTTCACCGCCAGCCAACCCGGGAAAAAGTTCGCCGAGGTTCCGGAAATGGTCACGGCCATGCTGCGCTTCCCGGAAAACCGCCTCGCCACGTTCTCTTGTGGCTTCGGCGAAGCGAAAGTCTCCGAATACCGCGTCATCGGCACGGCCGGAGATCTCCGCCTCGACCCGGCTTACAGTTTCCAGTCCGACATCGAACTCCGCCTGACGGGGAAAGACGGACGAGAAACGCGCCAGACTTTCCGAGAGCGGGATCAAGTCGGTGCGGAAATCGAGTACTTCTCCGATTGTATTCTGGAGGGCTTCGAGGTCGAACCCGACGGCCGTGAAGGCCTGATCGACATGATCATCATCGATGCCATCAAGGAATCGATCAAATCTGGCCAAGCGGTGTCGGTCGGCCCGTTCGAGGCCAAGCCGCGGCCGGACAAGGATCAAGAGATGAAAATGCCGAAGGTTCGAACCCCCAAATTGGTGGAGTCCAAACCCCCGGCTGGGGGTTGAAATGGACATCGAAGACTTGCTCCTCTACTTGTCGATCTACGGCTGGATGCTTTTCACCGGCATCGGGCTTCCGCCGGTGCCGGAAGAAGCGGGCATCCTCTACGCTGCGGGCCTGAGCGCCCATGGCCAAGTTTGGTGGCCGTTGGCGTGGTTGGCCACGAGCCTCGGAATTCTCAGCGCCGACCTCGTGCTCTACGGGGTCGGTTGGAAATGGGGCAAGCGGTTGTTCGAACTCAAGTGGGTCCAGCGCTTCCTCAAGAAAGAACGGCGCGAACGCTTGGAAGGTCGCTTTCACCAACACGGATTCAAGCTTTTAGTGCTCGCCCGATTCCTGCCGCCGCTGCGTACCGGCGTCTTCCTCATCGCCGGGGCGTCGCGCTACTCGATCGTCAAGTTTATCCTCGCGGATGTGATCTACGGCATCGTCGGGGTCGGCTTGTTCTTCCTCTTCGGCAGTTTCATGATCGGCCTGATCGAACGGCTGCACCGCTACTTGGACAACCCGCTGGTCTACGCCGTCGGCGTGCCGATCATCCTGTTCCTCTTGTGGCGCTACTTCATCTATCAGAGCAAACGGGAGAATGCCGCGGCGCCGAATGCCCCCGCCAGCCCCGTCTTGGGTGCAGAAGGCACTGTGCCGACAGGCGAATCGGCGATGAAGCCCGAAGCCGCCCCGGCCGCCGCTGCCGAGGCCGCTGCCATGTTCAAAGAGTGAATCGCGTCATTCGCTCGCGGCGACTTCCCCGCCGACGCACGTACCCCAGGCGGATCGGTCTTCAAATTCGCAGAGTGTTCTCCCTGATTTCTCAGCCTTAGCACAGAGTCGCACCGATGAGTCGACGGTGAAAAGCGAACCCGCCGCCGACAATCCTTATCGAGCCTATCGGAAATCTTTTTCGGCGTCACCGGGATTCATTCCGAATATCGGCCCGGTGACTCGAAGTACGGCTTATAAGGGATACGTTCCGCACACTCCGGCGGATTCGGCGAATCCGAACCCTGCTACAATGAACCTTCCGTCCCGAGGAGTTTTGTTGTGGCCCGCCGCCCGCCCGATGCCGATGCCGAGTTGCCCGCGCTCTACGCCCACGTCCACCCCGGTCTCGAAGCCATCGCCGCCGATGAAATCACCCGCGATTTGCAAGGTGAGATCAAAAGAACGGAACGCGGTGTCGTCGTCTTCCGTTTGCGCTCCATCGACACCGACGTGCTGAAACTGCGCACGACCGAGGACATCTACCTCCTGGCCTGGGGCACCGGCTCGCTGACCTACAAAGCCAACGACCTCGAACAGATCAAGAAGTGGACGGCCAAGAAGCCCGACTGGCCGCAACTCTTCCGCCTCCATCATAGCGTCCGGCCCAAGGTGAAAGGCAAACCGACTTTCCACCTCGTGGCCCAAATGACCGGGGAACACGGCTACCGCCGCGTCGATGCGCTCGATGCCATGGCCGACGGTCTCCATGGAATTATCCCCGCCGGGTGGTTGCCCGCGGAAGAAAACGCCTGGCTCGAAATCTGGATGACCATCACCGGCAAGACCGCCGTCAGCGGCCTAAGGCTGTCGGATCGCACGATGCGCCACCGCACTTACAAGACCGACCACGTCGCCGCGTCGCTGCGGCCGACGGTCGCCGCGGCGATGGTGCGACTCGCCGGGATCGCCCCCGCCATGACGGTGCTCGACCCGCTGTGCGGCGCCGGCACGATCCTGGCCGAAGCCATCGCGCTGTGCGAACAGCGCCGCATGCGCGACGTGAAATACCTCGGAGGCGACGTCGACCCGAACGCCGTCTACTGCACCAAGGAGAACCTCGGCAACCGGGGCGGCGCCGTCATCGAGCGCTGGGACGCGATGGAATTGCCGCTACCCGGCGAGTCGGTGGATCGGATCATCTGCAATCCGCCCTTCGGCAAACAACTGCTGAAGCCGGAGCAGATCCCCGATCTTTACGTCGACTTGGCGAAAGAGTGGGATCGCGTGTTGAAGCCGGGCGGACGGGCCGTGATTCTGGTAGCGGAGCAAGACGACCTGCGTGCCGCCGTGAAACCGTTCGATTGGAAAGCGACGCGGGAATTGAAAGTGCGCATCCTCGGCCAAGCGGCCGTGATGAGCGTCTGGCAGAAGCCGGAAGGATTCGGGGGGATGCCGGAAAATACCGACGAGTGAATTCCCATGCCTGAAGAAACACCCGTCGAGATCGCATACGATCGGGGCACCCTATTGCTGACGGGCGGCCCGCCGGAGTTCGACTTCCCCACCCTGCCGGGGGTCAAGTTCGATCCGCGCACGTCCACGTTTCGAGCCCAAGGGCGCTATTACCGGGCCATCGTGGAGCAACTCCGGCGCGACAAAACGCCGTACACCGACACGGCCCGCGGTTGGGAGAACAAACCGACCGGCTGGAAGATGACCACCGACCGCAAGCCCTTTCCCCACCAATCCGAGGGGCTGCACGAGTGGTGGAACACCGGCGCCCGCGGCGTCGTGGTGCTGCCGACGGGAACGGGCAAATCGTTCCTCGCGGCCATGGCCATCGAAAAAGCTAACCGGCCGACTCTCGTGGTGGTGCCGACGATCGTGCTCATGAACCAGTGGTACGCCGACCTATCGAAGTTCTTCGGCATCGAGGCGGGCCTGTTG
>JBBRUN010000300.1:0-7119 GCA_038247765.1 Gemmatales bacterium
CACGGCTCCAACCCCAACACATGGAGCACCGGCGGCTTCGGAGGCAACCCAGGCTTGGGCGGTGGATTCGGCGGAAACACCCCAGGGCTCAGAAAGGGTACGGCAGGGCAAGTCAACCCACTCAGCACCGAGGCGATATTCCGAAGCCTCTCCGATCCGAGTCGTCCGCACTGGGTATACGCGCCGCCTGCGAGCGGTGAGAAAGCGAACCCGTACGGTCGACCGGTGGTGCCGGGCACCCTTCACGCCCCGACGATCCCCCCGCCGGGGCAAGGCAAGTAAAGGCTGGGAGTCCTTTGACTTGGCTGACTGCGGTCGTGGCGACCACAATCTACCCGTCGCCGCCGCCACACACGGGCAGCGATGGCACGCCGAACCGCTTTCATGGCCACCGAACTTGAATCTAAACGAAAATCTCTGAGCGGCCTTCCCGGTCGCTCCGTCGCGCTTCCCGGCAGCGTTCGATTCACCTTTGTCCCACTCGATGGTCACTCGGCCGCACCGGGATGGTTCTTTCGTCGGCCTCCGTCGCTCGGTCGAAAAGACCGAAGCGGTCAGCAAGAGAACCGGAATCGGCCAGCGCGGAAATGCCGGCGCAGCGAGACGCTTTCGCCAAGATCAGAATGACGGCGCGAACGCGATTTTCATGGCCTACAGCATGCCGCGAGACAGGCGGTTGTACGGGAGGTTAAGGCGTGCCGCCGACGCGAAGTTGTTGCCACATTGGAAATGCCGAGAATTCGGTTTCAGTTTCGGAGCTTTCGGAGCTTTCAGCGAGGGGGGTATGCAGAATGACCGAAAGCTGAAATCGACAACGGACATCCTCCGCCAGAATCCGATGGCGCACCCACCGGTCGGAAAAATTCCGCGCGGAAAGGGTTTGACACGGCCCGTGCGTTGCTTCATAATTTCTATACCTGCGGAAGTTTGTGCGAGCGGCCCGTTGGCCGTGTCCCGAACGCCCGTCAGGCCCACCGCTTTCCCCATTTTCTTCAGCCGAGGTTTCTCTCATGTTTCAGGTCCTCGGGTCGACGCAACGCTTCTGCGATGGTCTCTCGCGCCGGAACTTCCTCCAAGTCGGGGCGTTCGGGGCCGGCCTCACGCTCGCGGATTCGCTCCGCGTCCAAGCCGCCACCAAGGCCAAGCTCACGAAAGACGGCAAGCCGTCGAAGTCGACGAAGTCGGCGATCTTCATCTACCTGCCCGGTGGCCCGAGCCACATGGACATGTACGACGTGAAGCCCGAAGCCCCAGTCGAGTTCCGCGGCGAATTCAAAGCCATCGACACCAACGTCAACGGCGTGCAAATCTGCGAACACTTCCCGCTGCAAGCGAAGATGTTCGACAAGCTCTCCGTGATCCGCTCGGTCACCTCGGTCGATGAACACAGCGACAGCCTCGTGATGACCGGCTACCCGGACCGCGTCAACAAGATCTCCGACCACCCGAGCTTCGGCTCGGTCATCTCGAAGATCCGCGGCGCCGATGCTGGGGCGATCCCGCCGTTCGTCTCGCTCCGCGGCATGAGCCGGGGCACCGAACCGGGCTTCTTGGGCGTCGCTCACCGCCCCTTCACCCCGGGCGGCCCCGGCAACGCCAACCTCAAACTCGCCCAAGGCGTCACGTCCGACCGCCTCGATGACCGCAAGCAACTGCTGACCTCGTTCGACGACATCCGCCGCGACATCGACACCTCCGGCACGATGGTCGGCATGGACAGCTACACCGAACGCGCCATCGAGATGGTGACCGCCGGCGTTGTCCGCAACGCGCTGGACATCAAGAAGGAAGACCCGAAGACGCTCGAACGCTACAAGGGCATCGAACAGTTCCTCACGGCCCGGCGGCTCATCGAAGCCGGCGTCGGCTTCGTGACTCTGAGCTACGGCGGTTGGGACACCCACGGCCAGAACTTCACGAGCCTGAAGAAGCAGCTGCCGCCGCTCGACCGGGCGATCTCGAATTTGATCCAAGACCTCCACGACCGCGGCCTGCAAGACGACGTCGTCACCGTGATGTGGGGCGAATTCGGCCGGACGCCGAAGGTCAACATGAACGCGGGCCGCGATCACTGGTCACCGGTCATGAGCGCGATGGTCGCCGGGGGCGGCCTCAAGATGGGCCAAGCCGTCGGGGCCAGCACCGCGAAGGGCGAACGGCCGAAGGATCGGGCCTACAGCGTCCCGCAAGTCCTGAGTACCCTCTACGGCGCCATCGGCATCGACCCTTCGCAAACCTTTCCCAACGGCAGTGGCCGCCCGATGTACATCCAAGACGACCGCGAAGTCGTCAAGGAATTGATTTGATACTCGACCAGACCGTCGCAGCGCCGGTCTGGTACTACGTCCGTCCCGCCGACTACCCCTGGGGCTACTCCCATGCGTTCCCTGATTTCGACTGCCCTCCTCGGGCTGTTTGCACTCCCGGCATTCGCAGCCGATGCGAAGCCGGCCATTATCAAGCTCGATGCCTTCCCGGCCAAAGTGGCCATCAACGGAATCGATGACGCCCCGCAGTTGTCGCTCACCGGCACCCGCGACTCAGGTAAGCCGATCGACCTCACGGCCGAAGCCAAGTACACCGTCAGCGATCCCAAGGTCCTCCGCGTCGATGCCAACGGCCGGGTCTTCCCGATCGCCAACGGCGCCGCCGAGATCACCGCGACCTACGGAACCCAAAGCGCGAAGGTCAGCGTCGCAATCAAGGGCACCGAAGCCGCGCAGCCGATCAACTTCGCCAATCAGATTTCCCCGGTACTCACGAAACTGAGCTGCAACAGCGGCGGCTGCCACGGCAAGATCTCCGGGCAAAACGGCTTCCGTTTGTCGCTGCTCGGCTTCGAGCCGGAACTCGACTACATGACGCTCTTGAAAGAGAGCCGCGGCCGCCGGTTGATGCCCGCCTCGCCGGATCAATCGCTGTTCCTGTTGAAGGGGGCCGGGGTCGTCCCGCACGGCGGCGGCAAGAAGATGGACGTGGCCGGCGAAGAATACAAACTGCTGCGGCGCTGGATCGCCGCCGGCATGCCTTACGGCCAAGAGAAGGATCCGAAAGTCGCCAAGGTCACCGTGTTCCCGGAGACCCGCGTCGTTGATCGCCAATCGCGCCAGCAGCTCGTGGTGCACGCCCATTACACCGACGGCACCATCGAAGATGTGACCCGCCGGGCGCAGTACGAATCGAACGAAACCGAAGTCGCCACCATCGGCGAAGCGGGCCTCGTGCAGACGCTTTCGATGACCGGCCAAGCCGCCGTCATGGTGCGCTTCAACGGCAACGTCGCCACCTTCCGCGGCGTAGTGCCGCGCCCCGGCGACGCGCCGAAATTCGACTTCCCCGTGCAGACCATCGTCGATCAACACACCGCGAGCAAGTGGCGCGAACTCGGGATTTCCCCGAGCGAGATGGCCACCGACGAACAGTTCCTCCGCCGCGTCTATCTCGACGTCACCGGCACGCTGCCGAGCGTCGAAGTGGTCAGCAAGTTCCTCGCGGACAAGTCGACGACCAAACGCGATGTGCTGGTCGACAAACTCCTCGAGTCGCCCGAGTACAGCTTCTACTTCGCCAACAAGTGGGCCGACGTGCTCCGCGTGAAGCGGCGCGGTCAAGCCGACCGCGCTCCGGGGACGTTCAGCTTCCACGATTGGATCCGCGATTCGGTCGCCACCGACAAACCCTACAGCGAGTTCGTGCGCGACATCGTTTGCGCCATCGGCGACGAAACCAAATCCCCGGCGACCGTCTGGTACAAGGAAGTGACGACCCCCGAGCAGTTCGTGGACGACGTGAGCCAAGTCTTCCTCGGCCAGCGGTTGGCCTGCGCGAACTGCCACCACCACCCTTACGAAAAATGGACCCAAGACGATTACTGGGGCATCGCCGCCTACTTCGGCCGCGTCGGAAAGAAGACGATTCCGACCGCCGGCCGGCAGAACAACAACCAGAGTCAGAAGCAATCGATCTACACGAAATCCAGCGGCAGCGTCACGAACAAACGCACTCAACGCGCGGCCGATATGAAACCGCTCGATGGCGAAGCGATCACCGTCGGCGGCGACGACGACCCGCGGAATCTGCTCGTCGATTGGATGGTCGATCCGAAGAATCCATTCTTCGCCAAGGCCGTGGCCAACCGCTACTGGGCGCACTTCTTCGGCCGGGGCATCGTCGATCCGCTCGACGACATGCGGGCCACGAATCCTCCGAGCAACCCGGAACTGCTCGATGAACTCGCCAAGAACTTGATCGACAATAAATACAGTTTAAAGGCTCTGATCAAGACCATCGTGAAGAGCCGGACGTACCAACTGTCGAGCGTGCCGAACGAATTCAACAAGTCCGACAAGCAGTCGTACGCCCGCTATTATCCGAAGCGGTTGCAGGCCGAAGTCGTTTTCGACGCGGTTTGCAACGTCACGGAAAGCCCGTCCGATTTCCCCGGTCTGCCAAAGGATAAGAACGCGCCGAAGCGAGCCATCGAACTGCCCGATGAATCGTTCGCGTCGTACTTCCTCGACGTTCTCGGCCGGCCGCAGCGCATCAGCGCCTGCGAGTGCGAACGGGTCAACGAGGCGAGCTTGGCGATGATCTTGCACCTGTTGAACTCGGACGAAGTGCAAGGGAAGATTTCCCGCGCCGGCGCACGGGCCGAAAAGCTGGCCAAGGATCCGCGCTCGGACGACGAGAAGGTGACGGAACTCTTCCTGCTGACGCAAGCCAAGAAACCGACGCCGGAGCAACTGAGTTTGGCGCGCGAGAACATCGTGAAGCACGAGAAGAACAAGAAGCTCGCCTACGAGAACATCATCTGGGCGCTCGTGAACAGCAAAGGCTTCTTGTTCAATCAGTGACTTGGCGAGCCGGCTTGTGTGAGCGCCCGGAGTTGCGAATGAGAACTCCGGGCGCTCATTCAATTTCAGCTTTCGGTCATTCTCTCCACCCCCCCCGGCGAAAGCTACGAAAGCTACGAAACTTAAAAAACGAATTCCCCAACGCGTGCCACCCTGCTCGCAACTGCCCGTATACGGGAATCCAACTTCAGGAGAAGCACACATTTGCCGAAGTTCGTTCGTCGCTATCGCCTTAGCGTGTTTTGTCGCTAGTCCCGCCCTAGCCGAACAGCCGCAGCGTCTCGCGGGCGTTTGGCAGAGCGACAAATCCGGCCACCACGGGCCGATGCGCGCGAAACTCACGCCGACCGCCACCGGGTACGATATGCTCGTGGCCGGCCGATTTGCGGTCGTATTCCCCTTCGTTTACCGCACCCACCTCGACATCGCCGGGCAAACGCCCGCGGGTCCCCTGCTCGTCGCCGAAAAGAAACTGCCGCTTTTCGGTGGCAGCTTCAAAACCAGCGGCGTGCTGACGGCCGGCGGGCTGATCGCCGATTATTCCGCAATGAAGGACACCGGTAAGTTCACCCTGACCCGGCGGCGCTGATGCCACCCATCGTCTTGATCAACGCCGTCGGCCTGACCCCGCGCTGGCTACAGCACGCCCCGCGTTTGCAGGCGATTGCGAACGAGGGCTGGTCCGCACCGATGACCGAAGTCCTGCCCGCCGTTACGTGTAGTGCGCAAGCCACACTGCTGACGGGGCAACCGGTGAATCGGCACGGGGTCGTTGCCAACGGGTGGCTCTTCCGCGACACCAACGAAGTCCGCTTCTGGCAGCAGAGCAACCGGCTCATCCAAGCCGAGCCGCTCTACGCTACGGCGAAGCACCGGGCCGCGAAACGCGGGGTGACCTTCAACAGCGCCAAGTTGTTCTGGTGGTTCAACCAAGGGGCCGAGGTCGATTTCAGCGTCACGCCGAAGCCTTGGTACGGCGTCGATGGCAACAAAGCCTTCGACGTCGCGGGCGTCCCGGCCGAGTTCCCCGAGGCGATCAAAGCCAAGCTCGGGGATTTCCCGTTCCCGAGTTTCTGGGGGCCGATGGCCGGCTCGGCGTGCACGAAGTGGATCGCCAATTGCGCCGCCGAGACGCTGAAACTGCACCGGCCCGAACTCACGCTCGTCTATCTGCCGCACCTCGACTACGAACCGCAACGCCGCGGCCCGAGTGGGTGCGACATGGCGAAGCTCGTGAAGGAACTCGACGCCGCGGCGGCGCCGCTGCTCGATGAAGCGAAGAAGATCGGCGCCCGAGTTTGGGTCGTCAGCGAATACGGCCACTGCGATGTCGATATGCCCGTGTACCTCAACCGATTACTCCGTACGGCGGGTCTGCTCGAAGTCCGCCGCGGGCCTTTCGGCGAGCAGCTCGACACCTTCGAGAGCCGGGCGTTCGCGGTCGTCGATCACCAACTCGCGCATATCTACGTGAAGTTCTCGGCCGACCTGCCGCGCGTGAAGGAACTGCTGCACGGACTCCCCGGCGTCGCCGAGGTGCTCGTCGGTGAAGAGCGGGCGCGGCACGGCCTCGATCACGAACGCTCCGGCGAGATCGTGGCGTTGGCGCAGCCGAAGGCGTGGTTCGCCTACCCGTTCTGGCTCGACGACGCCCTTGCGCCGGATTACGCCCGCGCCGTGGCAATCCACAACAAGCCCGGCTTCGACCCGTGCGAACTCTTCTTCGATCCGAAGTTCAGCGCGCCGAAGTTGCGCGCGGCGACTCGGCTATTACAGAAGAAGCTCGGCTTCCGCACGATCTTCGACCTGACGCCGCTCGACGCCAGCATCGTGAAAGGAAGCCACGGCTTGATCGCGACCGATCCGCAGGACGCGGCGATTCTCATCGGCCACGGCCCGCGACCGTCGGCCGAGCGCGTGCCGATGACGGCGGTGAAAGAATTGGTGCTCGGGGCGCTGGGATTATCGGAGTGATCGAAAAGAATTTTCACCGCAGAGAAAGACTAGTGGTTCATTGCAGTTGAGTGTTGTGGTCAAAATTGAGTCCCAACGGGACGACAGAAGGTAGCCAGGGGTGGAGCGAAGCGGAACCCCTGGAATACTTGAACCCCAACGGGGACACCTCGATTTGGAAATGGGTAGACCCGTTGGGGCCGAAATTGCTTATTCTCATTCCCAGGGGTTCCGCTTCGCTCCACCCCTGGCTACCTTCTGTCGTCCCGTTGGGACTCAATTTTGACGGCAACTATCAGCTGCAACGGTCCAC
>JBBRUN010000301.1:0-7100 GCA_038247765.1 Gemmatales bacterium
GGAAAAACTCGAGAATGCGGACGACATTCAACCGCCTCGGCTCACCGGCGTCGGCCACAAGATGCGCACGAGTTGGTTGAAGGAAGTCCTCGTCGGCGGGGGCCGGGCACGCCCGTGGATGACGCTGCGGATGCCCCAATACGGCAAGGACTGCGTCGGCACATTGCCCGAGGCTCTACCAGCACTCGAAGGGACAATTAGCGATGACGCTATCGGCCAAGCCGAATTCACCGCCGACAAGCTCACGGCGGGCCGCACGCTCGCCGGGAAGTCCGGCCACGGCTGCATTTCCTGCCACGATATTTCGGGTCAAACCGGCGGCGGCACGCGCGGCCCGGACTTGGCGACGACGAACAAACGCGTCCGCTACGACTGGTACGTCCGCTGGATGCACCAACCGCAGCGGATGGCGCCTGGCACCAAGATGCCCCAAGTGCTCATCGACGGCCAATCGCTGCTGAAGACCGTGTACGACGGCGACGGGGCCAAGCAACTCGAAGCCCTGTGGGCCTACTTCAGCCTCGGGCCGGGCTTGCCGCTGCCGAGCGGAATGGATCCGCCGAAGGGGGTCGTCGTGAGTGCGACCGACCGGCCGGAGATCATGCGGACTTTTATGCCGGACGGGGCCGGCACCAAGTGTGTGGCCGTGGCGTTCCCCTCGGGAATGAACGTCGTCTTCGATTCCGCACAGGGCCGGCTCGCCTACGCTTGGAGCGGCAACTTCTTGGAAATGTCGAACGTTTGGAACAGCCGGGGGGGCAACCAAGCGAAAATCCTCGGGCCGAAGTTCTGGACGGCCCCGACGGGCAACCCGTGGAACGTCGCCGATTCGCGCGAGTCGCCCGACTTCGACAAACAAGCGAAGAACCCGGCCTACGGTGCCCCGCTTCCGGATGGCAAGACGTACACAGGCTCGAAAGCCGTGACCTTCGAAGGCTACGCGCTCGACCTCGGTGGCAACCCGACCTTCAAGTACCGCGTGACGCCGGACGAAGGCAAATCGACGCTGCTGGTCGCCGAGACGCCGCAACCAGCGAAAGTGACACTCGCCAACGGCGTCGTCCGCAAGTTCGCGGTGGAACTGCCCGCCGGCAAGACCGTCTGGTTCCGCGCCGGTGGATCACTGAAGGAACCGCGCGTTTACGACGCGGATGGGAAGAAGTTGGCGCTCGACGGGGCCGAAGCCGAGTTCCCCGCGACCGGCTCGACGATCCTCTTGCCCGAAGACGGCGACAAAGCGACGGCACTGATGCTGGCCGACGCCCCATCCGGGACGGTGTGGCGCATCGTGAAGCGCAACGGCGCCGGATTCGAAATTCTGATCCGCTTCGCGGAGCCGAAGGACAAAGCGAAGATCGGCTTTACGCTGAATTCGTGGAGCCTGCCGCGGGACGATGAGAAATTACTGAAGGGATTGAAGTAAAAGGGATGCTGGCATCTCGCGGATGGTGGTTGTCATGGTGGCACTCGCTGATTTATAATTGGGTACAGTAGTGTATATAAGCTCCGATCCGGGGTCTGTCAAATCGGATTTTCGAGAAAAGCCGAATTCGGTGAATCGGGGTCGCAATAACTATCCCGGCACTTTCGATAGGCCGCTTCGACCTTGGGAAGTAGCTCCTTCGCCTTGAGTACATCGACCGCCAGAAGTGCGTCGCGGAGTTCTTCCAAGTCTTCGCGAAGGTCCTCGGTCGCCTTTCCGGCGTCGGCGTCCATCTTGCCGGTGCGAATGAAGACCCGCAACTTCTGCGTGAGCAGGTCCCAGGAGATTAACAGCGCCGCATCGCCGAACGCCACCGACTCTCAGAGTTTCGGCTCATTGCTCTTCGGCGGTGAATGCTCGTTTGCAAGCCGCATGGGCCTCCTCGGCGGTGAGAGCGGGGATGCCAGCTTCTTTCATCGCCACCTTCACTTTTTCGGGATCGCGGTCGCGGATAGCGACCGCGACTGGGCCGAGTTCGTCGCTGAGGCTCTTGCGCGGCGGGGTGGCAGTAATCCTCTTGCGATCTTCGTCGTCGAGGAGGCGAACGGCCGTGGGCCAATCCCCCGCGAGTGCCGCGTCGCGGATATTCCGGACTTCGGCACGCAGGCCGAAGAGGCTATTCGCTTTTTTCACATTGCCTTCGCGGAAGGCGTCGCGCACGTCTTCGACCGCTTCACGGTAATCTTCCGCCGCCTTCGATTGTTCCTCCGCGACGCGGAACTTGCGGATGTACACTCCCACTTCGAGCTTGCGCACGATCAGGTCGATCTGTTCCAGATTGCGGATCGCTTCGTCACTCCGCCCCCCGTTGGTGGCGAGCCGGGCGTCGGCGTAGTAATAGTTCATCTCTTCGAAGCACTGGTGCCGGTCGGGGTAGTAGACGTAAGCCCCGGCGACGCTGAAGACGACGAGGCCGAGTATCGCCACGATCCCGAGCACGGCCCCCGGGACGACGATATCCCACTTCGGCTTGGCCTGCCCCGTCTTAACATCGCGTGCTACGAGCCATCGTTCGACCCTTCCCGTGCGATCCAGTCGCCGCAGCGCGATTCCCAAGAGGAGCATGCCGAGCAACCCGTAGACCGCGGGCTGTTCCAGCGGCCCGAACTTCTCGGCGAGTTTCAGCCGCGTCTGCTCGGCTAAGCCGGACTCGGTACCCGACGTGAACGGGGAGGAGTAATCGTCGAAGGCGTGCGTGTGTTCGATCTCGACTTTGCCTTTTGCATAGAGCACGGGCTCGGCAAGGAAGGCGAGCGTGACGATCACCGTCACGTAGGCGAGGAACCACGGAGCAATTCGACGCCAGCCGAAATCGGTGCCGAGGTAGGCGAGCGTGCCGAGGCTCATACCGATTCCAAGGGCGAAGAGGACGAAGGCGGCGCCGACCGAGTTGGCGTGCTCGAACATCAAGCCGATTTTCATCATCCCTGGCAGCGGGGTCGAATAGATCGGCAGGGCCACCGCGGTCATCAAAAGCGGCGAAGTCGAGTCGGAGTGCTTCATGGTGTGCTGGAGTGCGCCGAATGGGATGATCGCCCCCAGCATCGCGGTGCCGATCAGGCCGATGGCGAAGAAGAGCACGTCCCGGATCGCGAGTTCTTTGCAAGCCGTCACGAGAACCGCGAGGATCCGCTTCGGCCCTTGCGCTGGCAGTGGCTCGGCATCGGCGAGTGCGGCCCGCGCTTGTTCGTCGGCATTCGCGGTCGCGCTGGCGAAGAGCCGGTCCCAAAGGAGACCCGCAATCGTCGAGAGAAACAGCGACGCGCCGGCGAACGCGAGGATGACGAACGGCTCGGCGAGCGTCAGCCCGTAGAGCAACGAGATGGGATTGAGCAGTGGAGCCGCCAAGATGAACGCGAGCACGGTACCGGCGGGTACGCCCGCGCGGCGGATTTCGCGCGCCACCGGGATTACCCCGAGCGAACAGACCGGCAACAAGCTGCCCGCGATCCAGCTCCGGAACATGCCGGAGAAACCGCGGCCGAAGAGCTTGCGCGTGCCGGCCGGGCCGACCATCCGGCGGAGGATGGCAGCCGTAACCGCTCCCACAATCAGCAAAAGCGACAAGTCGATGCACGCTTGCCCGAGTCGAAGGACGAATGCCCAGAAGATGGTTTCCACAGTCGCGTTCCTCAGTTCGGATAAACGGGCACGGGTACGGATGCGAGCACTTCGGGCACGACGACTCCGGCATCGGCTTCCGCCCCGAGGCGGACACCGAGCACCGGCGCGGCCACGGCCCGAACGTCGTCCGGTGTGACGAACGGCCGGCCGTGGAGGAAGGCCCACGCTTGGCTGACGCGCTGCCAGATGAGTAACCCGCGCGGGCTGAGCCCAAGCGGGATGCGCGGGTGGTTGCGGGTGATATGCCCCAAGTCGATGAGGTAGCCTTGGACGGCCGGGCTCACGGTGATGGCGGCGACGCGATCTTGCAGCGAGTGGAGCACGCGCGGCATCAACCCCTGCACCGGCTCGGGGTCGCGGCCGTCGCGCTGGCCCACGGCGGCCGCGAGCATCGCCCGCTCGTTTGCTTTGTCCGGGTAGCCGATGGAGAGCTTCATCGCGAAGCGGTCGAGCTGCGCCTCCGGCAGCGGGTAAGTGCCGTGGTGCTCGACCGGGTTCTGAGTGGCGATGACGAAGAAGCTGTCGTGCAGTCGGTGGCAGACGTTATCGACCGTCACCTGCCGCTCGGCCATCGCTTCGAGTAGCGCCGATTGGGTGCGCGGCGTGGTGCGGTTGATCTCGTCGGCGAGTAGCACGTCGGCGAATACAGGACCCGGTTGGAACTCGAATTCTCGCGTCTTTTGGTTGAAGACGCTGAACCCGGTGATGTCCCCCGGTAACAGGTCGGGCGTGCATTGCACGCGGGCGAAGGCACCGCCGACGGCCGAGGCGAGTGCCTTGGCGAGGGTCGTCTTCCCGAGACCGGGCTTGTCTTCAAGGAGAACGTGCCCGCGCGCCAGCAAGCAGGCGATGACACGCTCAACGACTTCGGGCTTGCCGCGCAAGGCGCCGTTCAAAGCGAGGCGGAGGCTGTCGATATTCGAGTCGGGTTCGGCCCCAGTCATCGGGCGGTTACTCCAGTCGGGGTGGCGAAGGCGTGGAGAGGAAGGGCTTCGACGGCGCGGCGGCAAGCGATCAGGACTTCCGAATCGGGAGCGGGAGCGGTATTTGCCGGGCCGTACGCCGCCCACTCGGCGAGTCGTAGGAACTCGCGCAATTCGGATTGGGCCGGGAGTTCATTCGCCCAAGCGGCGAGCGTTTGATCGACCGGCCGAGGCCGACCGGCGAAGCGCGAACGGCGCTCCAAAACGCGGAGCGCCCGCAGTGCGATGTCGTGCCAAGTACGGCCCGGTGCCACTCGCCAAGCAGTAGTGAAAATCGCATCGAGAATCCGTTTTCGCCGCCAGACGAGAATCGCCACTGACAACCCGATGGCAGCGAGCACCAGCGAGTTCCGCCATCCCCAGCGGAGCGCGCTCAGCGCACGCTCCGCGAGGCGTTCGTGCCAGGGCTTCAACGGCGGCAACACTCCGTAGCCCGGCGTCGGTTCGACGACGAGCCAGTGGCCGTCGCGCAGCAGAACTTCGGGCCAGACGTGCAGGTCGGTTTTCCTCACCGGCGTGTGATCCGTCTCGGCGTCGTAGGCGTCGGGCGATACGTAGTAGCCCAGGCAGACCCGCGTCGGGTAGCCGAGGGAGCGCAGACACAATGCCGCGGCTGTAGCGAACAGATAGTCCGGGCCGCGTTTGGTGACGGTGAGGAACTCCAACAACGGCGAAGGATGATCCTTCGGGGCTACCACTTGCGGATCGAGGGTGTAGTCGGACCGCAGTCGGTCGAGCACCGCCGCGATCTGCGGCCAGCCGCGCTCGGCGTCTCCGGCCCAGTCCTTGGCGAGTCGATCCACGATGACCCGGAGTTCGTCGGGCACCTCGCCGTAAACTGATGGAGCCGCAGATACCGAACCTATTCCGGCGAACGCGATCTCGGGCAGTGCGCTCGGATCGACTGTGCGACAGTCGGTTGTCACCACCACCCCCGGCGGTGTCGATTTCCGGGATGCGATGGTCGCGACACCGTCGTAGTCCCACTCGTAGTAGTCCGGCTTGTCCACCTTCTTGATGCGGAAGCGGGTCAACAATGTCGGCGTCGGGACGAGGTTCGTTTTCAAGTCCGCGACCTTCAGCCGATGGCGGTCGTCGTTGGCATAGGCGCCGATCCCCTGTTGGAACTTTGCGAGCTTCATCCAGTCGTCCCCCTCGGCGTCGAGCAGCAGCGACCCAGGCTTACGACCTTCTTCCCAACGTTTTTCGACCGCGTCGTAACGGTCGTACGCCACCAGTCGGACGTGCAGCGGCGTCCGCCCCTCGACTTCGAAGATCCCGCGTGCCCCCTGACTGTCCAACCATCCGTCCCGTTTAGTGCCTTGCCGCGCGGTGTCGAAGTCCCGGCTTGGCCGGCGGTTGTCCGGGAGCCGACCGTGTTTCTCGATCACTTGGGCCAAGCCCGCTGCGACCATCCGCTGCTGATCCTTAGGCGGCTTGTGCGGCGGGCCATACATGTCATTGACGGCGTCGATCAGAGCGTTCTTGTTGTCCTCGATCGTCTTGTCGGTCTCAACCATCCCCGCCGCTTGGGCATTCTCCCCGGCGGTTTCTTCCGGGCCATCGCCGATGCCGTTGCGCGCGAAGGGATCCGTATCGCCCGTACCGCCGGAAGTCGGCATCAGCTCGCCGAGGGTGAACATCACGCGCTTTGGGCCCGCCAAGGCGACCCCGGCGGCGGCAAGGGCCAGCGCGCCGAAGACCGCCGCTTCTCGGTAAGGCAAGCGGAGTCGAACTCGTTCGAGTTCATCGCCGCGTACCCCGACGGCCGTTTCGGCGGTGCGGGCGCGGTGGTCACAGATGAGCCAAATTCCCCCGGTGACCGCGAACGCGGCCAAGAGATATGGCACGGCGGGTTGATCCCCCATCGCCGAGGCGAAGAGAGCGAGGAAGAGCGCGACGACCCCCGCGAGCCGACGATATTGCGGCCAAATCGAAAGGCCCGCGAGCAGCACCCCGAGGCTCCGCAGCCCGTGGACCATCTGGAGTTCGAGGGGGAAGCCGTCGCTCGACCATCGCCGAATCAACGGTTCCGAAGCGAATGGCACGACGAGCGAGATCCCGAGGATCAAGGTGACTTTGAAGGGCAAGCGCCGGCCGCTCGTCGGTCGCGGGCCGAAGAGATTCAGCAGCAGGGCGACGGCGAAGAGGAGGATACCGGAGACGATTCCGAACGCCGTGGGCTTCCCAGTCTGGGTGCTGGCAATCTCGCACGTGAGGTAAGCTACCCCCATTAATGCGAAGGTAGCAATCCGGGCGGCGCGGCCACCCGAAGACTCAAGAGCCATGGGAAGCCTCCGCCGTCCCGTGCCGGAGCCGATGGGGCACTTCCGCGACCGACGGGAGTTCGAGCCACACCCGACCGATCTTCGCAAGTGGGCCGTCGAAGCCAAAGCCGGAGCGCTGGAGGACGACCCAGCGCGCATCGTTGAAGATCGCCCGCTTGGGAGCGTGAGCGTACCCGGCGTCCGTGGTAACGATCACCCGCACCGCCATACGGACGGCACGCA
>JBBRUN010000302.1:0-7072 GCA_038247765.1 Gemmatales bacterium
AATTGCATCGAACGGGATGAACCCGTGGACTGGGCAACGGATTTTGAATATTCGTTTGGCATCAGCCACGACGCTCCGTCACTTCCAAATAGGCCATGAGAAATTCAAATTAGCGGAATTCGGTTCACGCGCCCAGCCCCGTCACACCACAGGAAGTCGGAAGGGCCGCAGCAGGGCCAGCACCCCTCCGGGATCTTGAAGCCGCTCGATTGGCCCCAGGGGTAGGTCACGCCCGCGCTTTCGCCGAGGTTCAATTAGACGTTGGACAAGGTATCGAGGGGCATGGGTGGTTCCCGTATGGAATTCGTATTCGGATGTAGGGGCACTCCTTGTGGGTGCCCCTACGAGTTTGATCAAAACAGCTTGTAATAGCGTCGATGGGGTTTCGCTTCACCCGACCCGTGTCCGGATCGGTTCGCCGTCGTTTTTAGAGGCCGCTTCACTCCCTCCGTTTTTTGTCCTTGCCAGAAAAGCTGCGTTATACTGCCAGGAACTTCTACCGGGCGCGGGATCGATCTCATGATTCGGGTCGGGTCGGAATCGGACTTGCTCGCATCGATGGAACCGTTGAACCTCGTGCCCGCGCTCTGCGTACTCTGCGGCGTCGAGGACGTCGAGCCGATCGCGGTCGGAGCCGACTTCGAATATCGGACGTCTCGGGACGAGTTCTTGGCCGTCCGCTGCCGCCGCTGCAAACTGGTCTATTTGAATCCGCGCCCTGCCGACTCGGAAGCGGCGAGGATCTACCCCGACGCTTACCACGCCTTCCAGTTCCGCCCGGCCAAGTACGGCCTCGTTTACCGCGTCCGGCGGCGATTGGAAGCCAGGCGACTGCTCCGCTGGTGCCGCGGGCTGCCCGATGATGCTCGCATCCTCGATGTCGGTTGCGGGGACGGATTGCACCTCGGGTTGCTGCGCGAGTTTGGACGGCCCGATTGGACGGTCGACGGCGTGGACGCGGACGCCCGCGCCGTCGCCGCCGCGCTCTCTGACGGACTGACGGTTCATCATGGACAAGTCGAAACGATGGGTTTTCCGCCGGAGTCGTTCCACCTCGTTCTGCTCATCATGACCGTCGAGCACTTGTCTGATCCGGCCAATACTCTGAGGACGGTCGCCCGGCTCCTTGCGCCCGGCGGACGGGTCGCCATTGTGACGGACAACGTCGGGTCGCCTGACTTCGCCCTGTTCGGCGGGCGGCACTGGGGTGGCTTCCACTTCCCCAGACACACCTACTTATTCGACCGCATCACGCTGGCCGCGCTCGGAACGAACGCCGGGTTGACCGTCGAACGGATTTCCACGGCCGTCAGTCCGGTCAACTGGGTCTACTCGTTCCGCAACTGGCTCGACGATTGGGGCGGACCGAGGTGGCTCGTGAATCGGCTGTCGCTCCGCTCGGCACTCTCGCTGGGGCTGTTCACACTGCTCGACATGCCGCTCGCGGCCGTCGGGCGGGGGGCCATCCTCCACGGTGCTTTCCGCAAGCCGAACACAGAACCGGGAGTGCCATCTTGAATACCGACGAGCGGCCGGTGGCGATCCTCGGGGCGGGGCTGTCCGGATTGACGGCGGCCACCTACCTCCGGCGGCACGGCATTCCGGTCCGGGTATTCGAAGCCGGCAAACACGTGGCCGGCTTGGCCCGGAGCGAGCGCGACGCCGACGGGTACACCTACGATTGCGGCGCGCACTTCATCACGAACCGCCTCGCCGCGGCGGTTGGGCTATCGGCGTCCTGCCGTCCGATGCCCCGTTACGGCGAGACGGTTTGGCATCGCCGGCGCGGGTACTCGTACCCGTTTGGGCTGATGTGCTCGCCCCGGTACGTCGCGAGCGCGATCGCGGCGAAGCTGCGCGCCCCCTTCGCGCGGAAGCCGGTCACGGCCGCCGAACACTACGGCGCGCAGTACGGGCGGAAGTTGGCCGCCGAGATCGCTTTGCCTCTGACGGAAGCGTGGTCCGGGGCGACGGGGAATGAACTCTCATCGTCCGTCGGCGAGAAGTTCGCCGCGAGCCTGCCCAAAACGATGCTCCTCAAAGTCGCGACCCGCATCACCCGCCGCACGGTCGCCGTCGGTTACAGCGGCACCGTCGCCGAATCCCCGCATGTCTGGCACGTCTACCCTCAAGGTGGCATCGGCGCCGTCTGCGAGCGACTCGCCGACGAGGTGCGCGATGCCGTTTCCACAGATTCTCCGGTCGAGGCCATCCTCGTCGAGAACGAACGGGCTGTCGGCGTGCGGGTGAAGGGCGAAGACATCGCGGTCCGCGCCGTCGTGAGCACGGCTCCGGTCCACGCCCTCGCGAAACTCGCTCGCGGCACCGACCGCCTCGCGTATCTGGCGCGGTTCCGCTACCGGGCGATGGTATTCGTGAACATGAAATTCGACGGGCCGAGCGGACTGCCCGACGTGGTCACGTGGACGCCCGGCGCGGACTTCCCATTTTTTCGCCTGAGCGACATCGGCCTCGGATTGCCCTGGCTGGTGCCGGATGGAAAAACGCAGGTGACGTGCGATATCGGCTGCCGAGTCGGTGACGAAACGTGGACGGCTTCGGACGAATCCTTGGGCGCCCGCTGCTCGGACGGGCTGGATCGCATCGTCCCCGGCTTGTCGAAGCGATTCCTCGGTTGCCGCGCGGTGCGGACGGCACTCGCCTACCCGGTGTTTCTGAAGGAGTACGAGGCCGAGCGCCGTAATTTCGAACTCGGAACCGGTGTGGAAGGGTTGTTCAGCGTCGGTCGAAATGGGGAATTTGCCCATATCCTCATGGAAGACGTCTTCTGGCGGACGCGGAGGAAACTCGTGGGCCTGCTGGATCCGTAATCCACAGCGTGAGCAACGAACGCTTCCAAGAATGGTCGCGGCCCCCCGTTGATTCGGCGGGTTCACCTTTCGCCCGGCCTTCAAACGATTGGCATCACGCGGGACTTCCTCGTCCCGCCGACCTTCTCCTTGACGATGCGCCTTTTCGCAATTTGCGGACGCTTTGCGGCCGTCGGTACGACCGGCTTGAGCGTGCCGCCGACCGCGTACAGGCATCGCACAAGCAGATCCATCCCGGCGTCGATCCCGTGTTCCGCGGCCGCGATGCGAGATTGGCTCGATCCGATCCGCTGCGCGAGCTCCGCCTGAGTCATGCCGGCTTCTTTGCGAATGGCTCGGAACGCTTTTGCGATTTCGACCCGGAGTTCCACCAGTTTGGCTTCATCGGGGGTGAGACCGAGCAGCTCTTTGGCATCACCATGCACGAAGCCGGCGGCTTCGAGGCGTTTCAGTTTTTCGGGTGTCATGGTGGTGTCTCCATTCGTGCGATTCGTCTCGGACCATCAGTTCGTGGCAACGCGGACCGACTGTCGGCAACGGTCGGGAAAACGGCATCGACAGCAATTCGCCGTCTTGCAACAGCCCGATCAGGACTCCGGCCTCTTTGCGTCCCATTTCGCTGAACGGCGGTGTTTTGAACGCTCGGCTCAACCAAAAACCTGCTTGCGTTCCATCGGGTCAGTATATCACTACTGAGATATGACGCAAGCGGAATTTTGGCGATCACTCTTTTTGGTTCTTCAATTACGGTGGATACAAAGTGATTGTGCCATCATCAATCGGTCTCGCTTCACCCGACTCTTGACAGGGTCGGCTCACCGGCATGGCTAGATCCCTTACAGATTGGGAATGCATGCGAACGCTCGGTTCGGATTCGAATCACTCAACACACCTTGAACGTCGGCCCGTTCTTGGAACAATTCCCTCAAAACCCAGTTCCCGAGTTGCTATGAATGCCGAATCGCAATCGCTCGTCGGGACGAGCGCCGGATTGGATGCGGTGCGAAAAGCCGTCGGTCTGGTCGCGCCGACGAATGCCACCGTGCTCATCCTCGGCGAGACGGGTACCGGTAAGGAGCTGATCGCCCGGTCGATCCACGAGCAAAGTCCCCGACGGAATCGCGCATTCGTCGCCGTGAACTGCGCAGCGCTTTCGCCGGGATTGATGGCGAGCGAATTGTTCGGCCACGAGGCCGGCGCCTTCACCGGCGCCATCAAGCGGCGGGTGGGGCGGATCGAACTCGCCGACGGAGGGACGCTTTTCCTCGACGAAGTCGGAGAACTCCCGGCGGAGGCCCAAGTCGCGCTGCTGCGAGTTCTACAGGAGCGCTCGATCGAGCGGGTCGGCGGTGGAAATGCCATCACCATCGACACCCGGGTTCTCGCCGCGACGAATCGGGACTTGCGCGCCAGTGTGAAGGACGGGCGATTCCGCGAAGACCTCTTCTACCGGTTGAACGTCTTCCCGATCAGCGCCCCGCCGCTCCGCGACCGCCCCGGAGACATCGCTACACTCGCGGCTCATTTCGTACGCTATTTCGCCGCCAAATATGACCGTGCGGTGCCGCGCATCCTTCAGAGCACGCTCGTCGCGCTGGCGTCCCACAACTGGCCGGGTAATGTCCGCGAACTGCAAAACCTCGTCGAGCGCGCCGTGATCCTCACCCAGGGTGGCGATCTCGCGTTCGATCCCGGATGGCTCGCGGGCGCCTCGGCGAGCGAAACGGCGAAGACGTGGGCGGCCCAAGAACGTGAGCGGATTCTCGATGCGCTCCGCGCGGCGAACGGGCGCGTATACGGACCCGGTGGTGCCGCTCACCGGCTCGGACTCAACCCGACGACACTTTACGGCAAAATACGAAAGCACGGCATCGCGCGTTCGGAATCGGGCTGGACTACTTCGTAAGTGCCGATGACGCCCCGTCGTCATCCGGCCAAATCGCGTCGTCATCCACTTCGTAAAGGCCTGAATTATTGGGCGAATGCCCTGGCACGAGGCGTGCATTGTCGTCGGACGTTCTTTCCCCACTCGAAAGGCGGAGTACCATGGCCCATGTTGTGACCGAACCTTGTGTGAACTGCAAGTACACCGATTGCGTTGTCGTCTGCCCTTGCGAATGCTTCTACGGCGACGACCGACAGTTGTACGTCGATCCCGACGACTGCATCGACTGTGGGGCTTGCATCCCCGAGTGCCCGGTCGAAGCGATCTTCCTCGAGGTTGAAGTCCCCGCGAAGTGGAGCGGCTACATCCAACTCAACGGCGACCGGGTGAAGGTTCTCAAACCAGCCGGGGCAAGGGTGACGGAAAAGCAGGCGTGTTGAGCAATCCCCATCGACTCATCGTCGAGGGGGTTTCACCTTGCCCGACCCTTGACAGCAGCGGCTCGCCCTCCCGAGCGCCGACTGAAGGAACCGGCCTATAATGCGCCGGGAACCCAATCGGAAATGCCATGACCCAGCCCCGCTCGCCCGAATCGCTGATCCGCATCTTGTCCGGGGCGAGCGCCTGCGACGACGACGAGCCGTTGCCCAACGGCCCCGTGCCGATGGACGTGCCGCGCATCGAACGCGCCGTGCGCGAAATCCTGATCGCCATCGGCGAGAACCCGGATCGCGAAGGGCTGCTCGAAACCCCGGCCCGCGTGGCCCGCATGTATGCCGAGGTGTTCAGCGGCCTGCACACCGACCCGACAGAGCTATTGCAGAAGACCTTCACCCAACACCACGACGAAATGGTGCTGGTGAAGGAGATCGAATTCGCATCGTGCTGCGAGCACCACCTCGTGCCATTTTTGGGCGTGGCGCACATCGGCTATTTGCCGAGCGGCAAGGTGATCGGCCTGAGCAAACTGGCGCGGGTGGTCGATGCCGTGGCGCGCCGACCGCAGGTTCAAGAGCGTATGACCGAACAGATCGCCGACTTGATTATGAACGAACTGCAACCCCGCGGCGTCGGTGTGATCGTCGAAGCGAGCCACATGTGCATGACGATCCGCGGCGTGAAGAAGCCCGGCGCGAAGACGATCACGAGCGCCATGCGCGGGCTGTTCAAGACGAACCCGATGACCCGGAACGAATTGATGGCCCTGGTGTATGGGGGGAATTGAGGGCGTTCCACATTTTTGTCGACGGATTGTAACGCGCCCGGCCAACGGAAATACGGCCGAACGTGTTGCGTTGATGGCGGTCGTGCGGGTATCGTAAATGAAGAAATCTTCGTGCAGGGGTGGCGTCATGGGTGCATTGCGTCGAATCGGGATCGCCGGCGGGTTGGCGTGCTTGGCCATCGGGTGTTCGAAGCCGAGCGCGCCCGTGGCCCAGTTGGAACCGATCCCCACCCCGGTCGAGACGGTGCCGACCGTCCCGACGAAGGTCGAAACGCGACCGAGCACCGACGGGCCTGAAATCGTCGAGCCTCCGAAAATCGAATGGCCCAGTTCGACGATTCGACCGAAGCTGCCCGCCCCGCTCGTGCCGGTGCTGCAAGAACCGAAGCCGGTCGAACCGCCGAAGCCGGTCGAAGCGCCGAAGCCCGTCGTTCCCAAACCGGCGGAGCCTCCGAAGCCGGTGGATCCTCCGAAGCCAACCGACCCACCCAAGACCGAAGTTCCGCCGGTGAAGCCGAAGGAAGTGAAGTACCCGGAGTTCGTCGACGGCAAAGATTTGATGACGTGGATCAAGCAGCTGAACGCGGCGACGCAGCCCGATCCACAATTGCGCGAGTTTGCGCTGAAGACGCTGCCGCAATTCGGGCCGGAGGCGCGGAAGCCGTCGATCGGCCCGATCACAGTTTTGATCGGCAACGACCCCGATCCGGGGGTGCGCATCATCGCCATCACGATCATCAGCAACATGGGCTACGACATCCGCGACCAGATCAAACCGGCCGTGAACGCGCTGCGGATCTGCATGAATAATACCTCCAGCGGTAGCATCGTCCGGTTGTTCTGCGTCCGTTCGCTGATGTCCTTTGGCCCCGAAGCGATCTGGGCCGTGCCGGAGATCAAACTGGCCGGGAACGATCCGTCGTGGGAAACCCGCCTAGCCGTCGCCAAAGCGCTCGGGCAAATCGGCGCCCCGGCCAGCGAAAATCAAGAACCCAACGACGCGGCCGCCAAGTTTCTGCTGAACACGATGTTGAAAGACACCTGCGGGGCGGTGCGGTTGGAAGCGATCCACGCCCTGTTGCAAGTCGGGCCGCCGAAGCCCAAGACCCCCGATGCCTACATCAAAGACAT
>JBBRUN010000303.1:0-7051 GCA_038247765.1 Gemmatales bacterium
ACCCATGTCGTCATCGGCGAGCGCTGGCTCGAGCGCTCGGTCACGAATAGGGTGTTGCTGGTGCCGTCGGTCAAGTCGCCGAAGCGATAGCCACTGTTGCGGAGGAAGGTGCCGGTGTTGGTATCCGGGAAGCCGCTGACTTCGAAGGTGCCGCCGCAAGCCGTGTAGTTGGCGAACGCCACTGGGGCGAGCGTGCCCGCAGGCCCCACCGAATTGTAGGTGTCGCCGATCGGCGTATCCGACGGACAGCGGAAACCTTTGAGAACCGTGACGCGGACTGCGGCGTGGCCTGGGTGCAGGATGTCGTTGCTGAGGTTGATCTGGCGGAAGAGGTTGTCCTGTTCCATCTGCGGGAGTAGGTACGCGGCCCAGCCCCAGCCCGAACCGAGGCCATCGCCATCGACGCTGGCGGGCACCGAGGTGAAGCCCGGAGGGAACTTCTGGTTCGCGCTTTCGTAGTTGTGCATTCCCAAGCCGATCTGTTTCAGGTTGTTGCTGCACTGCATCCTTGCGGCCGCCTCGCGGACCTTCTGCACAGCGGGCAACAACAAACCGATCAGGATCGCGATGATGGCGATGACGACGAGGAGTTCGATGAGTGTGAACCCGGCACGACCGGTACGACGAACCATGACCAGACCTCGATATCGAGAATGTAGTAGTTCTTAGTATAACGAATTGTGCGCGATGTGGGTTCGGAAAAAGCGAAAATCTTGGAGCGGAGACTGCGCCGCTCAAGGATATCAATGGCGACCAACGCAATGGCAGCGCCTTGCCCCCGCAAACCGCGCTTGGTATCATCCCCACACTTTCCCGTACTTCGGTACCCCTCCAGTGGAGTCCGCATCCGATGTCAAGTTCGCCGTACACAACGGGGGCGCCCGCGTCCTCCGGCCTCAACGAGAAGCTGCTCTTCTGGGCCAGCTTCATGACGCTGATCGCCGCGGGCATCGGCTTCTCGGTGCGCGGGTTCATCTTGAAAGACTGGGGCAATCAGTTCGGTTTCACTCAGAGCGAACTCGGTGGCATCACCGGCGGCGGGCTGTTCGGCTTCGGGCTGGCCATCATCTTCTTCAGCTTCTTCGCCGACCGCTTCGGCTACGGCAAACTCATGCTCGTCGCCTTCCTGTTGCACTTGGCTTCGGCCGTGGTGACTTTCGCCGCGACCGCGGTGTACGAGCAATTCGGCCGCGAAGCCGCGTTCAACTGCCTCAGTATCGGCATGTTCCTGTTCGCGCTCGGCAACGGCACTTGCGAGGCCGTGATCAACCCGCTGACCGCGACTTTGTTCCCGAAGAATAAGACGCACTGGTTGAACATCCTCCACGCCGGCTGGCCGCTCGGATTGATTCTCGGCGCCGTCATCGGCCTCGGCTTCGGCCAACTCGACACGCCGATCCGCTGGGAAATCAAGCTCGGCTTGTTCCTCGTACCGGTGCTGATCTACGGCTTGCTGATGTTCAACCGCCCCTTCCCACGCTCCGAAGCGACGACCTCCGGCGTCTCCACCGGCAGTATGCTCGTCGCCCTCATCAGCCCGATCTTGCTGTTCCTCTTCTTGATGCACGCCCTAGTCGGCTACGTCGAACTCGGCACCGACAGCTGGATCACGAACATCACGACGACCGTCTTGAAAGACGAAACCAAGGCGCTCCTAGCGTTCATCTGGACGAACGCGCTCATGTTCATCCTCCGCTTTTTCGCAGGCCCGATCGTCCACCGCATCAACCCCATCGGCTTGTTGTTCGTGAGCGCGCTGTTCGGCACGCTCGGCCTCTTCCTGCTGGGCCAACCCGAGGTGAACACCGTTTGGCTCTGGATCGGCGCCGTAACCATCTACGGTATCGGCAAGACGTTCTACTGGCCGACGATGCTCGGCGTGATTTCCGAGCGGTTCCCCAAAGGTGGGGCACTGGCCCTCGGCATCAGCGGCGGCATCGGCATGATCTCGGCCGGTCTCCTCGGCGGGCCCGGCATCGGCTACAAGCAAGACTACGCTGCTGTGACCTTGCTGAAAGAAAAGTCCGAGGCGACCTACGACCGGTACAAGGCGCCGAAGGCCGAAGGTTTCCCGATCGTGACGCAAATTTTCCCGGACTTGGCCCCGAAGATCGCGGGCCTCGATAACGGCAAGTTGAAAGTCTTCGGCGACTACGCCGCGAATCAGGCCAAGATCCAAGCCGCGAAGGACGCCGGGAAAGAATCTCCGAAGGATTTGAAGACGACGCTCGAAGCCGACTTCGACACGATGAAGAAAGAGAAAGACGCCGGGAAACCGATCCCGCCCGAATTGGAGAAGTCGCTGACCGAAGGTAAAGAGTGGTGGGAGAAGGAAGGCAAAGCGAACTTCGAAACCGACGCCCCGTTCTTGGGCGAGGCCCAGAACTACGGCTCGCGGAAAGCCCTGCTTTGGACCGCCGTGGTCCCGGCGGTACTGGCGGGCGGGTTCTTGCTGCTGCTGCTGTACTTCATGGCCATCGGCGGCTACAAGCAAGTGCACTTGGAACAGGGCGAAGCGGTGGACGACAAGCAGGACTACACGACTTGATCGTCCTCCGGGGGCAGCGGCCGGTACGGTTCGCAGCCCCCTTCCAGAAAACCCTTTAAAATCAGCGTGGCGGCGAGCATGTCTCGCCGCTCGTTGCGTTTCTGCTTGGTCATCTTCGCGTCGTGCATTATGTCGTCGGCTTGCGCCGAGGTGAAGCGCTCGTCGGCGAATTGCACCTTCAGGCCGGTCGCGGTTTCGAGCCACGCCCCGAACGCCCGGCACTCTTTCGCCTTTGGTCCTTCGTGGCCATTCAAGCTGATTGCGATGCCGAGGACGATCCCGGTGATGGCGTGATGCCCCGCCAATTTCGCGAGGTAGGCCGCGTCCTGCTCAAGCGATTTCCGGGTGTACGTCTCCAGTGGGCTGGCCATGATCCGATCCGGATCGCTGATGCTCAGGCCGATGCGCACCGTGCCGTAATCGACGCCGAGCAAGCGGCCGGGACTCGGGGTCACAGGTATTCGCCCCGCTGTTCTTTCTTCAACCGATCGACGATTTCCTTCACGCGCGCTTCGTCCGATTTGCGGGCCACGAGCGTGGCGTTGCCGTCTTGGATGATGACGAGATCGTGCACGCCGATGGTCGCGATGAGGTGCCCCGCTTGCGCGGAAATGACGCAACCGGTGGTGTCGATGGTGATGTGTCGACCCTGCACGGTATTGCCACCGGCGTCTTGCGGATTGTGCCGTTCGAGGGCCAGCCAGCTTCCCACGTCATCCCACTGGTACGGCGTCGAGAGCACCTTCACGCGGCCCGCCTGCCCCGCGTCTTGCATCACGGCGTAGTCGATGCTCGTGCCTTTCATGGCCTCGTATTCCATCGCGAAGACTTCGTCGCGCCGGGTCGTCGACCAAGCGTCGGCTATTCGCTTCACTCCCGCGGCGATGTCGGGCCGACTGCTTTCGAGTTCCTTCAAAATGGTCGCGGCCTTCCAAACGAAGATGCCGCTGTTCCAATCGTAGTTCCCGGATGCGACGTACTGCTCCGCAATGTCGGACGCGGGCTTCTCCTTAAATTCCTTCACCGCGTAGAGCGAGATCCCACTGCGTTCGGACGCCTTGGCCCCGCGGTGGATGTAGCCGTAGCCGGTGCTCGGGAACGTCGGCGGGATGCCGAAGGTGAAGAGCGAGTCCGGGAATTCTTCCGCGAATTGCTCCGCGGCGTGAACCGCACGCTGGAACTCGCGCTCCGGTTCGATGAGGTGATCCGCCGGCATCACGATGATCGTCGCGTCGGGGTCGGTGTTGGCGATCAGCGCCGCACCGAGGCCGACGCACGGGGCGGTGTCGCGCCGCAGAGGTTCCCCGACGATGCGATCCCGGCTCAACTCCGGGAGTTGCGATGCGCTTTCGTCGATGTACGCGGCCCCGGTCACGATCCAGCAGCGCTCGGGAGGCACCACCGGAGCGATGCGGTCGAGCGTCGATTGCAGTAGCGAGCGTTCACCGCTGAAGTTGAGGAATTGCTTCGGCCGAGTGTTTCGGCTCCGGGGCCAAAATCGAGTCCCACCGCCACCGGCCATGATCATCGCGTGCAACATTTCAACGACCTACAACTGGGGAACAAGATGATTTCAGCGAGCAAAGCCGGGCGAAAAGCAGATGCCAGTCTTTGCCGCAAATTGGTTCTACACGAAATGGGAAATGATTTCGCGGGGGGTGGGTGATTTCGGCCGAAATCATTTTCCATCGCGCAGCGGTCGGAGTTTGGCTTCGACCAACCCGACCAACTCCGCCGGGAGTGGGGAATAGCGCAACTTCGACGCGGACTTTTGCCCCTCGTGGGTCGCCCACCAGACGAACTCCACGGTGGCACGGCGCGTCGCGGCGTCCGGGTGATTCAAATCGAATACTGCCCAGGCACTGCCGGCGATGGGGTACGATTTGTCACCTTCCGCGTCCGTCAGCGTGTAGCGCATATCGAACGGGACACTCTTGAGGGCCGCCGCGGCCGCGGTCACGCTGTCGAGCGACGGGGCGATGTATTGCGTCGCCGCGTTCTGGACGAGGCCGACCGACAGATTCTTTTCGAGGGCGAAGGCCAGTTCGACGTAGCCGATGGCCCCGAGTTTCTGAGTCACCAACTCGGCTACGCCCTCGTTCGTCGGCGCGCCCTGCCCCGCAGGCCACTTGGCGTATTCCGTTTTAACCGGCCCCATCGACTCCCGCCACGCGGCGCTCTTCTTCCCGAGGTATTCGGTCCAGATGTGGGTGGTGCCCGATTTCTCGCTCCGGTGGATCACGGTGATCGGCCGATCCGGAAGTGCGATTGTCGGATTGGAAATCTGAATCGACTGGTGGTTCCACCTCGTGATTTTGCCGAGGTAGATATCCGCGAGAACGGAGCCGGTGAATCGGATCGGCTCTTTCAACTCCGGCAGGTTGTACGTCGGCACCACGGCGCCCATGACCAGCGGGATGTGGACGACATTCGCGCCTTTCTCTTTGGCCGCGAGCAGTTCGGCGTCGCTCAGGAAGGCGTCGGTGCAGCCGAAAGCGTATTTCTTTTCGAGCATGCCTTGCACGCCTTTGCCGGAACCGACGCCTTCGTAGCGGATGGCCTTGCCGCTGCCCGGTTCGTATTCCGACGCCCAAAGGCGGATCATCTTTTCGACAAAGGTCGAACCGCCCCCCGCGAGCTGCATGTCGGGCGCAATCGGGATCGACTTCGTCGGTTCCGTCTGCGTCGGGGTAACGGTCGCCACGGCGGGCAGTCCCGGAAAAAAAACAATCGCGAGGATCGCCGCCGCGACGGCCGCAATCGCCAGTCCGCCGAGCAAGGCGAACAACGGCTTGCGCAATCGGCGCGGCGACGACGTATCCTCGGCTTCGGGAATTGCGATGGAAGCCGACGTCGGCATCGAAGCGGGGGCGGGAATGCGCCGCTTGGCGTTCGGCGCGACGAGCTTCGGCGAGCGCCGGGGCGAATGGGCCGGGGTCGTCTCGGGACCGGTCGATTGCGGTGCGCGGAGGATTTCCGTCGAAGGTGCGGCGTGCGGCGTATCGTCGTCGCGCGACATCGCCCGCGGGGTCGTCGGGCCCTCGGACTTCTCCCCGGTGTGCCCCGCCGTCAGGCCCAGCCGGTACGAACTCGCTTTCAGCTTCGGCATTTCCTCCGGCTTCGGCGGCAGCACGTCGGCGGCTTCCCACGGCGCCAAGGCTTCGATCACTTCCTGCGGCGATTGAAACCGATCCTCCGGTTTCTTGGCCATCATCCGCTTCACGAAGGCATCGACATCGGCGGGGACATCGTTGCGGAACGCCGAGATCGGGTCGGGGTCCCGCAGTTGATGCCAGAGCAGCTTCTGGGCGATATTTCCCCCTTCGAACGGCGCCCGACCCGCGAGGAGGTAATACAGCGTCCCGCCCAGACTGTAGATGTCGGCCCGGCCATCGACCTTCGAACTGTCCTGCGTCTGCTCGGGGGCGATATAGTCCGCGGTGCCGATGATGTTGTTCTCGTCGTACTTCGCGGTCAAGTTGTTGTTCTTGGCATTGTCCGTGAGGAATCGGGCCAAACCGAGGTCGAGCAGTTTCACGGTGCCGGTGCGATCCAACAGCAAGTTCCCCGGTTTGATATCGCGGTGGATTAACCCGGCACCGTGGGCGTGCTTCAAACCGCGGGCCGCTTGCAGCACGAAGTTCAAGCCGCGTTCGATGCTCACGGGCCCGCGCTCCGATACGAGCGCGTGGAGGTTCGTGCCATCGACGTATTCCATCACCATGAAGGGGTTGCTGGCGTTCCGCTCCATGTCGAAGACGCGGACGATATTTGGGTGGTCGAGTTGGGCCACCGCTCGGGCCTCCCGGAAGAAGCGCTCGACCGCCCCGCCGGAATCGGATTGCGCCGCCTGTTGCAACACCTTCACCGCCACGAGCCGGTGCAGCAGGAGTTGTTCGCAGAGGTAAACTTGCCCCATGCCGCCGCTGCCGACGTGGGCGAGCAGTTTGTATTTGTCGCCGAGGAAGAAGCCTTTGTGCCGGCCGTGCAGCAGGTGCTTGGCTTGAAAGGGGGTTAGCAATCCATCTTGAACCAACTGCCGCAGGAGCATCTCGGTCGATTGCGGCGGATCGCTTGCATCGGCTTCGGCGCGGCGCTGGTTCAGGGCGGCGGCCCCGAGCAGGCCACTTTTCACGATTAATTCGAAAAGATCCGAAGTCCCGACGTCGGCTAGCATATCGGCGTCGGCCATCCGGTACGGGGTTGCCGGTCATTCCAACGTGTAGAATTGTATAACACAATGGCAGCCAAGGTCGTGTGAAAAGCCGATGAAGATTCCGGATCGGGCCTACCGACTGCACCAGCTGAGAATTGCAGTTGAAAGTTGTCGTCAAAATTGAGTCCCAACGGGACGACAGAAGGTAGCCAGGGGTGGAGCGAAGCGGAACCCCTGGAATTCAGGAGGTGTGTTACTTGGACCCCAACGGGGTTACCTCGATTTGGACATGGGTAGCCCCGTTGGGGCCGAGTTTGCTCATTTTCATTCCCAGGGGTTCCGCTTCG
>JBBRUN010000304.1:0-7029 GCA_038247765.1 Gemmatales bacterium
CGTGGGGAAGTCCACGTCGGGACGGTCGTGGTCGATGCCCACCACACGACCGAAGATCAACTGCTTGCCAAAGCCAGGGAGTTCTACGCCGAGCTCGATCGAATGTAGTCGGGTGGCTGCTGCCGCCAGAGCGAGATTTTCAATACGGATTCCCCTGATGCCCTGGATCGAATCGTACAACTCGCTCGCCAAACCAAGCTGGACACCCGCCCCTGCGACCATTGGCCTAATCTGGCAGATTCTCTATCCGATCATCCTGGCCAGCTTGCCTTGGCTTATGGCGCTGCCCTTCGCCATCAACCTCGTGGCGAACCTGATTTTCACCCCGATCCAGTTCGGGATGCGAAACCGGCCGCTGGAAGCCGTGTACATCTTGATCGTGTGGGCGACGATCATCTGGATGGTGGTCGCCGTGTGGAGACATTACCGATGGGTGGCGCTGGCTCAGGTGCCGTACTTCATCTGGGTGTCGCTGGCGACCGTGCTGCAACTTTCGATCACGGCGATGAATTGGGGGAAACCATGATCCATAAAATGCTGGCGTTGCCGCTGCTGATCCTGATGGGGTCGTTTGTCATGGCCGACGACACGCCGAAAGTTCTGCTCGACTTCAGCGGAGCCGATGCCATCAAGGACTGGCAGACCATCAACGACGGCGTGATGGGCGGTGTCTCCGAGGGCAAGTTCAAGATCACCGACAAGAAGACCCTGGAATTCTTCGGCACGTTGTCGCTGGAGAACAACGGCGGTTTCGCATCGGTGCGGACCAAAGCCAAGAAGTTCGGCCTGGAGAAAGGCGAGACGTTGGTCGTCAAAGTCCGAGGCGACGGTCGGGAGTATTCTCTGAACCTCTACCCGAACAAACCGCTGATCGCCTTCTCCTATCGGGCCACGGTGCAGACGAAGAAAGACGAGTGGATCGAGATCAAGCTGCCGCTGGACAAGTTCGAGGCAACCAGCTTCGGCAGGCCCGTGAAGGATGCCGGGCCGGTGAACCCCGAAGAGATCAATGCCCTTGGCTTGATGTTGGGCGACAAGAAAGCCGGGCCGTTCAAGATGGAAGTGGAGTGGATCAAGGTGGAACGGGCGGCGAAGTGATTCCGGGCAATTTCACAGTTGTTTCTCCACGAGGGCACCTTTGATGAACCATTCTGGTTCTGGCGTCGATTTGGCCAATCGGTTGTAGTTCGCGGGAGTCAGGCGTGCCTTCGTGGGAGTTCCCGCGGTTTCCTCGTGGACCTCCATCACTTCGACTCGGTGTGATCTCTCCCGCGCGCCGTTTACGCTGCGTTTTGCAACTCGGTTTGGGTGACGCGCTCGGGAGTGGCGAGTTTGTTGGTGGACTCGGCATCTAGGATTCGCCGGTAGGCTTCCGGCCAGATGCCGCTGAGGAGCATCACCCGCAGGTCCAGGATCACTTCCGCGCCCGCCTTCGTCCAACGCATGCCCGAGAGCTTCAGCCGCTGCGTCACCACCGTCTTGCTCGCCGCCTCCGTCACGCCGCTGCCCAGCGGGATCTTCACCCGCGCGTATTCGGCGTACTGCATGAAGCGCGTCCGCTTGCGGATGTACCCGTAGGCCTTGCGTACGCCTTCTCGCGCCCCTTCGGCAGCTTCCGCTCCTTCCGGAGTCAGGCCGCGGGGCATTTTTTCGCGGGAAGCGGCTTGGTCGGTACCTCAGGCTTCGGAGCCGGAACCGAACGATGGCAACACGATTTTTCAGCCGGTCGGGCATCATTCGACGAGATTGCGGCACTCGGCGGCACCACTGTTTTGGCATCGGTGCAACAGCAGTGCCCGTGACCGATAAGGGTCACGACCGAGAATTAGAAAGTGAGTGCGACCTTCCACATACTTCCAGTATTCGCAGATGCGCGCCGGAAGTCAATGGAGGTTTGCCGTCGGGTGCGCCAACGGATTCTGGCGGTTTAAATGACCCGCTGTCGGATGCGAAATCGTTGCCAAATTGGGAATACCGAGAATTCAGTTTCGCTTTCGGAGCTTTCAGAGCTTTCAGCGAGGGGGGTCTGCAGAATGACCGAAAGCTGAAAGCGACATCTGAAATCGGATTCACTCGGCCGGTTTCAAACCTTCCAAAACCACCGATTCGATGCGCACCTGCCCTCCGATGACGGCGAAAGCCACCTCGCCGAGCGCCAGCGTGCCGTCGTCCGGAATGACGCCCACCTCCGAGGTGCGAAAGCGGACGATCCA
The DNA here is from genome assembly GCA_038247765.1 of Gemmatales bacterium. Classification (GTDB taxonomy): domain Bacteria; phylum Planctomycetota; class Planctomycetia; order Gemmatales; family Gemmataceae; genus JALHQU01. The sequence continues at coordinate 2,214 of JBBRUN010000304.1, forward strand.
GCGGTCGCCGTGCGCATCGATTTCCAAAGGTTGATAGGCCGAGCTGTCGCCGAGTCGCTCCGGAGTCGGGTACGGCACAAGTTCACCGCTGGGTTCCCAAGTGCCCCGGTCCCCGGTTTTGCGGCCGAGCTGGACGCCGCGGCGTTGAATCTTGACACTGTGCACGATGGCCCGGTCGGCCGGGCCGCGCGACTTGCAAATCGGCACCTCGACGGCGGTTTCGGCGTCGCGTACCTCGAGGCCGACCATGATGCGAAACGGCGGCTTGCGGTCTAACGATGTCTTCAAGTTTCCCCAGCCGACGATCTTTTTGCCTCCCTCGGCGTCATCATCTTCGACGCTCCACTTGCCGCCGCCGCTCGTCCAATTTTTCAAATCTTCGCCGTTGAATAATGCCAGGCTCTTGCCCTCGCTCACGAAGCGCACGGCCTTGGCCCGCTCCGCCGTCGGGGCAGTGCGGTTCCGGTGCACCAGCGCGGCCGTTATGGCGATGGCGACGCCGACGAGAATGCCCGCCAGCAAGGCAAAACCAAGTTTGCGCGGCACCCTCGGCGTCCGCTGGAAGACTTGCGTCTGCGCGGGGTCGAGTCCATTCGAGAGTGCGTCGATGCGGGAAATCAACTCGAGGTACGAGCCGACGCGCAGATCGGGATTCGGCTGGAGCATCGCGGCGACGAGCCGGATCGATTCCACCGAGATACGCTCACCCAGCGGCGGCGGTACCGGGTTGCTTTTCTTCGTCATCACTTCCCAGATCGACTTCCCATCGAAGGGCACGACCCCCGTGAGCATGTGGTGCACCGTCGCGCCCAGTGCGTAGATGTCGGCCCGCGAGTCGATGTCCGGATTGGAGAACTGCTCCGGGGCCATGTAGATCGGCGTGCCGACGACGGTGCCCGTGTGCGTCAGCCGGGTATCGCCGGACTTCGACGCGTCGGTCCAGAGCGCCAAACCGAAGTCGGTGACCTTCACCATCGGCACGCCTTGGGGCAATTGATAACCCGTCGGCGGGGTGACGAGGAACAAATTCGCGGGCTTCACGTCGCGGTGGATTATCCCTGCCTTGGCCGCGTGGGCGAGGGCCGTGGCCGTCTGCCGGGCGATCGACCAGGCGTGCAGTTCGGGCAGTTCGCCGAACTTGGAAATGTGCTCGTCGAGATCCCGCCCTTCCAGAAGTTCCATCGCGAAGAAGAGCCTGCCCTCGTGCTTGCCGGAATCGAAGACGTTGACGATGTGCGGGTGCTGGAGTTTGGCGAGCGCCACGGCTTCTTTCTCGAAGCGGGCGAGCATGTTTCCGGTAACGGTCTTATCGAGCACGATGGTTTTCAGGGCGACGGTGCGGTCGAGTTTCAATTGCTTGGCGCGGAAGACGACCCCGCAGGCCCCGGAACCGAGCACCGACTCGACCTCGTAGCCGGGCACGTTTTTGAAGCCGAGCAAATCGGCGATCGGCTCGGTCAACGATGTGTCGAAGAGCACGTCGGAATCGTGAACTCCGGTCGCGTCCGGTTGGAGCGGAGTCGGGTTGGGCGAATCGGGTGAGTCACTTCGCATTTTGGAGTTTGTCGAGTTGGGTCAGCACGGCTTTGATCGACGGCCGATCGGTGGTGTTCGATCCCACATAAGCGTACACCAAATTCCCTTTTTTATCCAAGATGTATGTCGAAGGCTTCGCCAAGTCGCCGCGGATCTCGAGCCGATCCGTGATGGCGAAATCTTTGTCGAGCACCAGCGGATAGTGCAAGGCCGGCTGACCATCCGTCTGCTGGCGGGCTTGCTCGACGAAATCGTCCACCGTCTCCGCCGGCCCGGGGAACAAGATCACGACTTCGGCATCGCGCTTGGCGATTTCGTCTTTCTTGGCCAACAATCCGCTCATCTGCGATAGGCAGTGCAAACAAAACGCCCCGCCGAAACCCTGCGGAACGCCCCTCAGCACGACGACCACAACCGACTTCTTACCCCGGTAACGTTTGATGTCGATGGTCTGGCCGTCTTTGTCCACGAATACGGACGGGAATTCGGCGACGGTGGTGTTGGCGGGGGCCTCGTCTTTGAAGTCGCCGGAGACATCGTAGTGTTTCGGTCTTGAATCGGAACAACCGGCGAAGAGGAACAGCGCGAGTGCCAGTGGCGGAAGTCGAGTGAGCATTCCAGCGATCCTCGTAGGAATTCCCGAGATATACCGACATGATAGCCCAAGCTTGCAGACAATGAAGGTATATTCAACTGGGCGAAGCCCACGGAGGTGAGCGCTTCTCGAAAAACGCTGCCAACCCAGCCCGGCATTCGTCGGTCAACCTCGGCTCCGCACTCGCCCGTACCAGTTCTGCGGCCGGAACGGCTTGGTGCGAACACTTCCCCAGCAAAGATTTCGTCGTGGCCAGCGCCGTCGGGCCCCCCTGGGCCAGCGATTCGGCCCACCGTGCCGCCGTTTCCATCAATACGCCCGGTTCGGCCAACGCGTTCACCAAGCCGATTCGCTGCGCCTCGGCCGCGTCGATCAACTCGCCCGTCAGCAGCATCCACCGGGCCGCGCGCTCGCCGACGTGCCTCAGCAAATGCGGCAGCACCATCGCGGCGACCAAACCGCGGCGCACTTCGGGGTAACCGAACCTCGCCCCCGGCACCGCAATGGCCAAATCGCAGACCGACACCAACCCGGCCCCTCCGGCGACGGCGGCTCCGTTGACGGCCGCGATCGTCGGCTTCGGCAGCGAATAAATCAGGTCGTAGAGGGCCGAGAGCCGGTGGGCGTCCTCCCAAATGATTTCGGCGTCGGCACTGGCATCGATCGTGGATCGCAATTCGTCGAGATCCATGCCGGCGCAGAAAGCGGTGCCGGAACCCGTGAGAATCACGCTGCGCGCCAGCGGATCGACCGCGGCCCGCTCGAACGCGGAATGCAGTTGCGCGATCGACTCCCGGCTCAGGGCGTTTCGTTTGTAGGGCCTGTCGAGGGCGATCAACGCCGCCGAACCGACCAGCCCATAGCGGACGACTTCGGGCATGGCGAACCTTGGGTGTGGGTTCGGGCGTAGTACACGATACCGGGCCTCCGCGTTGTGCGGGTCGGCTCCGCTCTGTATACTAAATCGAGAATTCACCGACGCCCGATCCGGGCTTCATCCATTGGGAGTTGTCGCATGCGGAAATTGCTCCTCGGTCTGACCTTCGTGCTGGGTGCGGGCTTCCTGATGGCCCAACCGACCCCGCCCGTGACCCCGCCGGTGTCGGCGGTCAACACCGAGTACTTCCCCCTCAAGGAAGGTAGCACCTGGGTTTATAAAGTCGGCGAGTCCGAAGTGACGGTGAAAGTCGGAGCGACCGACAAAGGTGAAACGAAACTCGACACGATCGCCAACGGTAAACCGGTCGCTTCCGAGACCGTGGTCGTCAAGGCCGATGGTGTTTACCGCACCAAGATCAACGCCACCGCCATCGAACCGCCGGTGAAGATCCTCGAGCTCGAAGACAAAGGCGGCAAGCTCGTACCGAAGGGCAAAGGCGCGACGTGGAAGATCGACAGCAAAGTCCAAGCCCAAGGCGTGACCGGCTCGTTCAGCATTGGCGACGCCGCAAAAATCAAGGTCATGGATAAAGACGTCGATTGCGTTTACGTCGAAGGGCCGAAATTTAACATCGCCGGCACCGAGACCACTGTCAAGTACTACTTCGCCCCCGGCAAAGGCATCGTGAAGCTCAGCTACAGCATCCAAGGCGCCGAAGCGACCTTGGAACTCAAGAGCTACGAAGAAGGCAAGCCCAAGTAAGCCGTCGCGGGACAACACGACCCACGCCCCCCGAATACCGGGGGGTGTTTCTATTTGTCCTCGATCATCCGGCGGTATCATAAACCCATGAAGAATTTGATCGAACTCCTCCCGACCGTGCACTCCAAGATCGAGTCGCCCGTGCTCATCGTGCTCGGTGCCCCGTGGCCCGTCACTCAAGCCGTCGCCGCCCTCGCCGGTCAGCGCGTCACCTGCTTCCAAATGGATTTCTTCCAAGCCCAACGGCTGCGCGAAAAGCTCGCCCAAGAAAACCTCGAAGCCGAGGTCGTCGTCCACGGCGACCTATGGGATGTAGAAGGAACCTTCAAAACGATCCTGTTCCCCGCCGCGGCCCACGCGGACCGCGAGTTAAAACTCGACATCGTCGAGCAAGGTTTCCACCTCCTCGAACAAGGCGGCAAGTTCATCACCCTCTCGGAGTACGAACGCGACGACGTCTTTTTGAAACTGCACAAGAAGGTCTTCGGCAAGTGCAGCGAAGCCCCGCGCAGCGAATTCGGCTCCTGCTTCTGGAGCACGCGCGAGGGCGATCAACCCCGGCGCCGGCACGAGATGACCTTCCGCGCCAAGATTAACGATGGCCCGAGCCAGCAGTTCGCCAGTTGGCCCGGCACCTTCAGCTACGGCGAAATGGACGCCGGTTCGCGGGCGATGCTCGAAGTCGCCGACATCCGCCCCGGCGACAAAGTCCTCGACCTCGGCTGCGGCAACGGCTCCGTCGGCTGTTTGGCGAGCGTCCCCGCCGGGTCGAACGGCTCGGTGCTCTTCGTCGATAGCAACGCCCGGGCTTTGAAGCTCACCGAGTTGAACGCGAACGCCAACGGCGTGAAGAATTTCAAGCTGCTGTTGAGCGCCGACTTGCTCGACATCCCCGTCGGCGCGTTCGACGTGGTGCTGGCGAACCCGCCCTATTACGCCAACTCCGAAGTAGGTCGGATGTTCATCGCCACTTCGCGCGAAGTCTTGCGCCCCGGCGGGAGGTTCTACTTCGTCACCAAGATGCCGGTGCGGACGATCCCCGA